>JAHFPR010000015.1:17205-18356 GCA_023269645.1 Alphaproteobacteria bacterium
AACCTACCTCATCATGGCGTGCGTGATGGCTGGGGGCATTTTCATCACCCTCATGATGCGAGAGCCTTCCGCGCCGCCACAGGAACGCGATGCGAACGCATCGCACATTAAAATCAGCGCATGGTTCAAAAACTCCGTCATCGCGCCGTTCAAGAATTTCATGACGCACGATAAATGGCTGCTGATCCTGCTGTTCATCGCGCTGTATAAACTGGGGGATGCGTTCCTCGGAAACATGACCAACCCCTTCCTGCGCGAGCTTGGCTTCACCAAGCCGCAGATCGCCACCATCGTGAAAGTATACGGCTTCGCCGCTACCATCCTCGGCACGTTTTTCGGCGGGTGGCTGGTGCAGCGTTACGGTGCGCTGCGCCCGCTGTTCATCTGCGGCCTTTTGCACGCGCTCACCAACCTGATGTTCCTGGCGCAGGCGCGGGTAGGCGGGGCGTGCATGATCCCCGCGCTGAACGCTGGAAACCTCATTCCGCTGGTGCTGCAACCGATGGGCACGGATTCGCAGGTGCTGATCCTCGGCATTTCGCTGGAGAATTTCACCGGGGGCATGAGTTCAGCGGCATTGGTGGTCTTCATCAGCCTGCTGTGCCGGGTGCAGTTCACCGCGACGCAGTTCGCGCTGCTCTCCTCGCTGGCCAGCCTGGGGCGGACGGTGCTTTCCACCTCCGCCGGCGGCTTTGTGGCATGGCTGGGCTGGGAGGGCTTCTTCATCTTCGCTGTCACCCTCGCCCTGCCGAGTTTGATACTGCTGCGATGGCTTCCGCGTGGAAGGGGGCAAGCTCTATAATGTTGCTAGGTTCAATCACCCTTTAGAATTATAAAGCTAGAGCATTTTCGATTGAATCCTGCGCTGGAAACAGGAATGACACGCATGATTAAATCGAAAACGCTCTAAAACACTATACACAGCTACTACACCACAAAAAAGATGCTCCCGGCACTGGTTTTTTTCACGGGTGTGAAAATCCAGTACCGGGAGACATCTCTATTCTAAGCGAGGTATGTTAAGACTGCGGCTCTTCTGCTTTGGGTGATGAACGTAGACGTTTGCAATGCCGGCAATGTCCAAGTGTCAACCCGATTCCTGCGTTATGAAGCGTTGTAATGGCTGGGACAATGCGCGGGTCTTCAAAAGA
>JAHFPR010000117.1 GCA_023269645.1 Alphaproteobacteria bacterium
AAGACAGAATTGCGTGCGCGCTCCTGATCAAGAGGGCGCATTTGAACAAAGCCATCTGGATTATCTCCGCCGAGATTCAAGCAGAAATGTGTAAGAAGGGCGTTATCAGGGCTTCGAAGACAGACGGGGATATCGAGTTCGCCCTCGACCACCCATAACTGCATTTTCGCTGATTCTGGAGAAGTTGACATAGTTGCTTCCAGAGCGACCTATTTGCGACCTAGAGAAAACTAGAGCAAAGAGAATATAGGTCTAACCTATTGAAAATAATGGTCGGGGCGAGAGGATTTGAACCTCCGACCCCCTGGTCCCGAACCAGGTGCGCTACCAGGCTGCGCTACGCCCCGACTGCCTAAAGGAACGCGGTGTATAGGGGAATCCGGCGGGAAATGCAAGCCCGCTTTCATGCGCCTGTGAATCTTGAGTCATGAGTTTTGTGATACACAAGACTCAAAACGCACTCTCCTCATGATTCCAGGTGTGCCGCCTTCTTGCCGGAAAGGATGGCCTTCGCCTGCGCGTAATCGAGATCCTTTTCCCATTTGGAAACGACAATAGTCGCCACGCCGTTGCCGATGAGGTTGGTCAGCGCGCGGCCAACCGACATCACCCGGTCAATGGCGAATAGCAGTGCCAGCCCGATCATCAGCTTGTCTTTATCGAACATCGGGAACGTATCCAGCGTTGCGGCCAGCACCACGAACGCGCTGCCATACACGCCCGCCGCGCCTTTGGACGTTACCAGCAACACGCCGAGCAGCATCAACTGCTGGCCGAAGGAAATCTCCACCCCGGTCGCGTGGGCAATGAACATCGCGGCCAGCGTGAAATAAAGCGAGGAGCCATCAAGATTGAACGAGTAGCCGGTAGGCAGCACCATGCCCACCACGGGCCGAGCGCAACCGAGCGCGGTGAGCTTGTCGATCATGCGCGGAAGTACGGTTTCGGAGGAAGACGTGCCGAATACAATCAGCAGTTCCTCCCGGATATAGCGGATGAACTGGAAAATGCTGAGCTTGCAATAGAAGCGCAGAATGCTTCCCAGCACCACGATGATGAAGAACACCAGCGTACCGAAAAATACCAGGATCAGCTCGCCGAGATCCGCCAGCGATCCGATGCCGAATTTGCTTACCGAGTAGGACATCGCACCGAACACGCCGATGGGTGCTAGTTTCACGATAACGCCGATGATGTTGAAGAATACGTGAGAGAGCTGCTCTACGGATTTGACGATCATCCGGCCTTTCCGCCCCATCATACCCACGCCGCCGGAAAACAGCAACGCCACCAGCAATACCTGGAGTATTTCGCCATCTGTGAACGCGCTGCCGAAGGTTTTGGGGATAATATCGAGGAAGAAATCGGTGGTGGAATGCAGCTTGGTGCTTGCTTTGCTCTTGATTTCATCCATCGACACGACCGTGCCCTGGCAGGAGGAGGTAGAGGCACTGAGAGCGGCCAGTGGGTTGGCATCTGGTTGATTTGTCACCATGCCCTGGCCAGGGTGGAACACCTGCATGGTCAACAGGCCGATGATGAGTGCCAGCGTGGTGAGAACCTCGAAATAGAGAATGGCCTTCATACCCACGCGCCCGGCGTGCTTCATATCCTTCATACCCGCGATGCCGCACACGATGGTGCAGAAAATGATCGGCCCGATCATCATTTTAATGAGCTTGATAAAACCATCGCCAAGCGGCTTGAATTTCACACCCTGGCAGGGCGCAAAATGCCCGACGAGCACACCAAGAATCACCGCGACCACCACCTGGAAAAACAGATCGCGGTAGAACGGTTTCTTGCGACGCTTGGGGGAATGCCCGGCAGCGGTGGAAGCGGTGGGAGAGGCCATAATGTATAACCCTGATAATGAATTTCGGTAACTTCAGGCGGCACAATCTGCGCCGCGAGGCCATGCCAAATAACGATGCAAGTGCTTGATAAAGGGTGCTACTATGCGCATCCGGTTGTTGCCTGTCAAGAGATTCCCGTTCCGCCAGGGCTGTTCCGGGCGCGGGGTTGTACAGGGCATGGAGAAGAAAATGTGTACACTGCATCGCGTTTTTCCGCGATTGCAGATCTTCACCCCTTGTTTTTTCCCGAAGAAATTATTTTCTGCCCGATGATTGTTTACCTAAAGAACTGGAAAAACTGCATTTTTTATTTACTGCTTCCATCGCGGCAATAATACTACCATATTTTTATAATTTTCTTATTGCAATATTGTGTTTTAATGGTATGTATGCGCTATGTTGTTGCGTTTAACTTTTTTGGGAGTGTGTTATGGGTGTAGTTCTCATGGGTATTGCCGGCTTGATCTTCGGTGCGGGCGTAGGCATTTTCTAGCGTTCTCTATTTAAGAACCTGTTCATAGTCATACCAGATAATATTCTGTAAGAATATTATCTGGAAACACTATAGAATCTCACCGGGCTGAGGCGAAGGGAGAGCCCATAGCCTTTTCTGCCGCCGACATTATTAGCCTCCTCGCCGGGAGCGACGTGCGGAGGCAGGTGTGTCTGGATTCTTCTTTTTTCTTCCGTCGCCCGCGCTAGCTGCGTGGCGGCAATTGAACCGGATTAGTGCTCGTCCTCCAAGTAACTGCTTCACATCTTTTCCTGGAACGCACCGGGAGCCGTGCCGATCTTTTTGAGTGAGGTGTTGACACTTCCCTCCTCTCCCCCCACATTACCCCCATGACACACGATCCCAAAAACACCATCGCCTTCCAGGGTATCGCCGGGGCGCATTCGGATGCCGCCTGCAAGCACGCTTACCCCTATATGCACACGCTGCCCTGCCCTGCCTTTGAGGATGTGTTCGCGGCGGTGGAGGAAGGCCGGGCGGTACTGGCGCACATCCCCATCGAGAATTCCAGCGCAGGGAGAGTAGCAGAAGTGCATAACCTGCTGCCACACACCAAGCTGCACATTGTCGGCGAATATTTCCACAAGGTGCGGCATCATTTGCTGGGGCTGAAGGGCGCGAAGCTGGAGGATGTGAAAGCCGTCTATTCCCATCCGCAGGCACTCATGCAATGCCGCCTCTCCTGCCGGAAACTTGGGCTGGCACAGGAGCCTTATTTCGATACCGCCGCCGCCGCGCAGCAAATCGCGGAGTGGAAGGATAAAAGCAAGGCCGCGCTGGCTTCCGACCTCGCGGGGGAGCTTTATGGCCTGCAGATTCTGCAAGAAGATATGCAGGATAGCCCGAACAATACCACGCTGTTCGTGGCATTTGCGAAAGAGCCGGAGGAAATCAATTTTGCAAAGGAAAAACAGGTGCTCACCACCATGTTGTTCACCACGCGCAACATCGCGGCTGGGCTTTATAAGGCACTCGGCGGCTTCGCCACGAACGGCGTGAACCTGGTGAAGCTGGAAAGCTACATTCCGGATTACGCGGCGGGCACGGCGCAGTTTTTCATTACGTTCGAGGGATACCCGGAGGAAAAACGTGTGAGCCACGCGCTGGAGGAACTCGGCTTCTTCACGAAAAACGCCCGGTTGCTGGGGGTTTATCCAGCGGATGCGGTGCGGTATAAAGCCTGATAGGTTTTTTGCCCTTCCCGCAGCAGGGATTCAAGCGTTTCCTGCCTCAAATTATCAATAGCCATGCCTATGGCATTCACTGTATCTCTATAGTGCTGCATCGCTTTGGATACTTTCACGGAATTTGCAATGATCGTATCCGCCGCCTGCGTTGGCTCAACGGCAAGCAGGCATTTTGTAAAGCCCCTGAACCCTGCGCCAATCGCCAAATCATACTCTTGTGTTGTCATGCTATCCATCACGGGCGCGGCCACTAATAACGGGATCATGCGGGTGTAGA
Organism: Alphaproteobacteria bacterium; assembly: GCA_023269645.1. Taxonomy (GTDB): domain Bacteria; phylum Pseudomonadota; class Alphaproteobacteria; order Rickettsiales; family UBA8987; genus JAHFPR01. Next base: position 3,835 of record JAHFPR010000117.1, read on the forward strand.
CACATTCAGGATCCACAGGTTCAAGCGGTATTTCACTAGCCTCCTTACGTGCTTTCTTTCTCTGATCCTGTGCCGCCGCCAGATAGGCTTCTAGCTGCTGCGTTTCACGATGCATCACAAGCTGCGCAAGAGCATCCCATCGCTTCAAAAAATCACCTATATAGGCCGCCACATTGGGGCCATTCGCATGAAAAATATCGCGCCACATCGCAACGTCGGAACCACACAGGCGCAGAAAACTCTGAAATGATGGAGAAGCAACGGCTTTCTCCGCGCGTGCTTCCGACTGGCCGGAAAGCATCACGCCGTAAGCAGAACATAATGCCTGAATAGAATGGGAAACATGGGCATAGATTTTATCATGCTCCATAACATCTATATTCGTTACCCGCGCGCCTGCCGCCTTCCACATCGCCTCAATTTTGGCGTGTGCCCAATCATGCGTGTAAGGATATTCCGTCAGCAGCACATTCTTGCCCCCGAACAGTTCCATGAAGGCCGCATCGGGGCCGGATTTTTCTGTGCCCGCGATGGGGTGGCCTGGAACGAAACAGCGTTGCTGTTCCGGCGAAAGCGCGTCCCAAATATCCTGGGAGGGCTGTGTTTTCACCGAGCCAACATCGGTGAGGATAGCACCCGGCGCAAGATGCGGGGCGATCTTCGCAGCCAATGCTCGGTAGGTGGAAAGCGGCGTACACAGCACCACGATTTCCGCGCCCTTCACGGCCTGCGCCGCATTGGCCTCCGCTTCATCAATAATACCCAGTTCCTTCGCGCGGATGCCGTTCACCGGATCGCAGCCGACGATGGTTTTCACCGCCCCGGCCTTTTTCAGTGCCAGTGCCAGTGACCCACCGATCAGTCCCACCCCGATAATGGCAATGCGCGAGAACATCATGCGTCCGGCTTCGCGTTACACGAACCATCCGGCAAGCCTTCCCTAAGGCCATCCGGCACTGGCGGCACGGGTTCCGCCATGCCCTTGTTCCGGGAAAGGGTGAGTCTGGAGGAAGATGTATTTCCCGGCGGGGCGGCGGCGGGAGAAGGAACTTCCGCGCTTTTCTCGCGGTTGAAGTTCGTGCCGCCCAGGCCTGAAATCGCATCGGTGAAATCGTCTGCGCCAAGCTGCGCCATCTGCGCCGAGATGTTTTCCTGCACCACGCGATCATGGATTTCCTTGCGCAGCACGGTGGCACTGGAGGGGAACTCGAAGCCCAGCTTCACGGAGCGTCCCTTGATCTCCATGACCTTCACTTCGATCGTATCGTTGATGATGATGGATTCACCGAGTTTTCTGACCAGGTAAAGCATGGCGGACGATTCCTGTCACACGGGGTTACTACTGTATTTCCGATGCCTTGTAGCCCTGAGCATACAAAATCGCCCGCAAATCGCAACTGTTGATTTGCGCGCCCACCTGCGCCCGCACGTTCGGCTTCGCGTGATAGGCCACTCCCAGCCCCGCTTCCCGCAGCATCGGTACGTCGTTCGCACCATCCCCCACCGCGAGCGTTTCCCGATGCGCGATGCCAAGCTCCTCCGCATGGAAACGCAGCGCGTTCACCTTCGCAGCCTTATCCAGAATCGGCGCGCGCACTTTTCCGGTGAGTTTTCCGTCCTCGATTTCCAGGATGTTCGCCTCCTGCATATCGAAGCCGAGATGCCGCGCCACCCGCGCGGTGAAGAACGTGAACCCGCCGGAAACCAGTACGCAGCGCGCGCCATTATGCCGCATGGTTCCCACAAGCTCCTTGCCTCCCGGCATGAAGGTGATGTGGCGGTCAAAGGTTTCCTGAAGCACGGATTCGGCCAGCCCGGCCAGCATCGCCACACGCTCGCGCAGGGCGGCCTTGAAATCCAGTTCGCCGTTCATCGCGCGGGCGGTGATGGCCGCCACCTGCTCCTTCACACCTGCGAAGGCCGCAAGTTCGTCCAGGCATTCCTGCTCGATCATGGTGGAATCCATATCGCAGATCAGCAGTTTTTTCTTCCGGTTATGCGCGCCCTGCACGATGACATCGAACGGCACGTGCGCCAGCAGCGCGTCCAGCAATTCCCGCGCTTCGTCCATCGGCAGCACGGCGAAGAAAATATCCACCGCCTCATTCGGCGCAAGCCACTCCACCGCCTCGATAATGCCGCCGCTGCCTTGCAGCGCGTCCACAACACTGTGCACTTCCGCTTCCGTCAGCGGCAATATTGCAGGCCTGGCCATGAGCGTCGCCACGTGCGTGCGCTGGTGCGGAGGATGGGGATGGTGTTGCGCGTTCATGGCTGTATAATCCTGCGATGGAAAACGGAATCATTATCATCGGCGGGGCGACCGCCAGCGGTAAATCCGGCCTCGCGCTGCAGATGGCACGGGGGATGGATGCTGTTATCATCAATGCCGATTCCATGCAAGTCTATCGTGAACTTCCCGTCCTCACCGCGCAGCCCTCCGAGGCAGCGCACGCAGAAGTTCCCCACGCGCTTTATGGCTTTCTCCCTGCTTCGGAACGCTGTTCGGTGGCGCGGTGGCTGGCAAGCGCAAAGGCAGAAATAGACCGGGCACTGGAGGCTGGGAAAACGCCGATTCTCGTAGGCGGCACGGGGCTTTACCTGCGCTGTCTGGTGCAGGGGATCGCCGTCGTTCCGGAGATTGCGGG
>JAHFPR010000118.1 GCA_023269645.1 Alphaproteobacteria bacterium
GCGAATCCGGTAATCCGCATCAGCGATAACCCCGTAATCGCCACGCGCCGCCCGTTCGCCTGCGCCGCCCGTGCGATGGTATCCACCCGCGCCACGTTGGAGGCAAAAGTAGTCACGCAGACCAACCCGTCAGTGGCGCGGATAAGCTCGGAGATTCCGGTCAGCAGTGTGCCTTCGGAACCGGAATGGCGATCATTGAATACGTTGGTGGAATCACACACCATCGCCAGCACCCCCTCCTTGCCTATCGAGCGGAGTTTCTTCTCATCCGAGGTCGGCATCACCACCGGGTTGGGATCGAGCTTCCAATCCCCCGTGTGGAAAATCGCACCATGTTCCGTGCGGATAATGATGCCGTTCATTTCGGGGATAGAGTGCGTGATGTGCACCATTTCCAGCGAGAACGGGCCAATATCGAACTTGCTTCCCGGCTCCACGATGGTGATTTTCGCCGCATCGGCCAGGCCTTCCTGCTGCAGCTTGTGCTTCGCCACCATCGCGGTGAAGGGCGTGGCGTAAATCGGGCAGCGCAGGCTATCCCACAGATAACCGACAGAACCCACATGATCCTCATGCGCGTGCGTGAGCACAATGCCAAGGAAATTCTCCCTGTTGGCGTGGACGAAGCTCAGATCCGGCGCGAGCATTTGCACTCCGGGATAAAAATCATCCGCGAACCCCGCCCCCAGATCAATCATCAACCACTTGCCCTTATAGTGGTACATATTGACATTCATGCCAATTTCATTCGATCCGCCGAGCGGCAGAAAAATAAGGTCGTCTTTTTTATAAGTTGTCATGATTTGCCATTTACTCAAGGTTATGGCCGTCATGCCCTGAATTTGCGTAGCAAATTCTAGGGGCATCCATCTCACCGCAAATTCGTGGAAAGTATGGATCGCCCTAGAATCCGCTACGCGGATTCAGGCGATGACGGGTTTTAGTGATTTAAGGTTTCGTATAGGTCATTCCATTCGGGATTGTTTTTCTCTATCAGTTTTATTTTCGCTTCTCTGCGATATTTTTTCAGCCGTTTCTCACGCTTTATAGCGTTTTCCGCGTCCTCATACACTTCATAATACACCAGAATATGTACTCCGTATTTTTTTGTAAAACCCTGAAACGCTCCCACCTTATGCTGCCATATTCGCTTAGGGAGAAGGGAAGTTACACCGATATAAAGCGTACCGTATTTTTTACTGGCAAGAATATACACATAAAACTGCTTCATATTCAAGTATTTATATGGGCGAGATACTATCAAAGTTTTATAAATTTTACGTCATGCCCTGGAATCCGCCACGAGGAAGGCGATGACGGTTTATGCTTTATTCATCTTATAAATCAAATGTAGTCCCTTAATCGTCAACTCTTCGTCCACGTGGGTGATGGCGGGCGTATCCCCGGAGAAAAGCGGCACGAGACCACCAGTCGCCACAGTCGGCATCTCCATCTGCTTCATCTCCTTCCGGATGCGCTCCACAATACCCTCAATCAGCCCCACATAGCCATAGTAAATTCCCGCCTGCATTGCGGAAACCGTAGATTTCCCGATTACCTTGTGCGGCCTCTCCACGCTCACCTCCGGAAGTTTCGCCGCCGCCGCATGGAGTGCGTCCATCGAAAGATTGATGCCCGGAGCGATGAGACCGCCGATATAATCCCCGTCCTCATTCACCACATCGAAGGTCGTCGCCGTGCCGAAATCAATCACGATACACGCCGCGCGGTACGCCTGATACGCCGCCACCGCATTTACCAGCCTGTCCGCGCCCACTTCCCCCGGCGTATCCGTCAGCACCTTGATGCCCAGCTTCACGCCCTTATCCCCCACCACCATCGGCGTGGCCTGGAAATACTGGCTGCAGAATCGCTCCAGCGCACGCATATTCTGCGGCACGACGCTGGAAACAATCACGTCCTTCACATCGGAAAACGTAAGACCCTGCATCTCCATCATCCCGGAAAGCAGGATGGCGTATTCATCCTCCGTGCGTCGCGTGTCCGTGGAAATACGCCACTTTCCGCACAGTTCATCGCCATTAAAGATAGCGAAAACGATATTGGTATTGCCCACGTCTACTGCAAGGAGCATAGCTTTCCTTTTTAGTGCAGGTGGCAAGTGTAAGTGACAAGTGTTCAGAATTACTTGCTACTTGCACGTGCTGCTTGCACTCATTAAAAACACATCGCCGGCGGCAACCGCCCGCGTTTCATCATTTTCCAACCGGAGGAGCAACGCCCCGTCCTCACGCATCCCGATAAATATCCCGCGCAGGGTGTGGTTCGGAAGCCGCACTTCCACCGCTTTATTTATACCATCAGCGTGGCGCAGCCACGCTGCACAAACAACCGCGAATCCATCGCGCCGCCACGCTTCATACCATTGTTTGAACGCAGTAGCAAACTGTTCCAGCAGTGCCTCCGGGGTAAGGTTTATCCCCTCCGCCGCAAGGTGGGTAGCAGGATGCATGACATTTTCCGGATGTGATGCCAGGTTGATGCCCACGCCGATCGCCACCCATCGCTTATCCCCCGACATTCCGGATTCCAGAAGGATTCCACCCGCTTTTCTGCCCTTCAGCAGCAGATCGTTCGGCCATTTGAAATGTATGTCATCCTGAGCCAAAAGCGAAGGATCTCCCGCCACTTGAGATCCTTCGCTATGCTCAGGATGACAAGTGCTTCGCTCAGGATGACAAGCATCCCTCGCCGCCAGTGCCGCCACGAAGGAAAGCTGCGGCAGGGTTTCCATCAGCACATCCGGATAAAGCAGCAGAGTCGTGTAAAAATTCCCCGGTTCGGAAATCCATTCCCGGTCATAACGCCCGCGCCCGGAAGTCTGCCTTTTCGCCCATACCAGAAGTGTTTGATTATGCTCCAGCGATTCCGCCAGCTTCCGCGCTTCCGCGCTGGTGCTGCCGATAACCTCATACTCGCGCAGGACATATCCTTCCGGCAGCTTCATCACAATTCGTCATCGCCTGAATCGCATAGCGATTCTAGGGCGATCCACCCGCGCGCGTTGCGCGCAAAATAATGATGTGCAGCAAGTATGGATTCCCCTAGAATTTTTCCTTCGGAAAAATTCAGGGAATGACGAGTGCCGGAAATAATTTTTTTCATCTTCTTACAGCAGGCTTTGCGCTGCGGCTTTAGCAGCTTCGAGTAACGGTGTCGGGAAGATGCAGAATGCGACGTTAAACACGCCGGTAACCCCAATCACCAGCCGCATGGCGATACTTATCTCCCCATCCAGCGGTTGCTTGAGTTTTGCATCGGCGAGGCTGTCGAAATACATCACCTTCACCACCCGCAGATAATAATACGCTCCCACCACGCTGGTGAGCACACCGATAATCACCATGCTGAACAGCCCCGCCTTGATGGCCGCCTGGAACACAAACAGCTTGCCAAAAAACCCTGCCAGCGGCGGGATGCCTGCCATCGAAAGCATCAGTGCTGCCAACGCCGCCGCATAAAGCGGATGATCCTTCGCCAACCCGGAAAGGTCGGAGATTTTCTCCACGTGAACGCCGCCGCGCTTCATCAGGATGATGCAGGCGAACGTGCCGATATTCATCACCACGTAAATGAAGCTATAAATCGCAACCGCCTGAATGCCGCTAACCGCCTTGGTTCCGCCCATCCACGCCGCCGCCAGCCCCATCAGCAGGAAGCCCATATGCGCGATGGAGCTATAGGCCATCAGACGCTTGATGTTGCTCTGCCGGAGCGCGCCGAACGCACCCACGATCATCGAGGCCACCGCAACGAACATCACCACCTGTTCCCACTGGAAGGCAAGCCCGCCAAACGGATGCATCGCCACGCGCACGAACAGCGCAACCGCCGCAATTTTGGGCGCGCTGGCAAAAAACGCCGTCACCGGTTTCGGCGCGCCTTCATACACATCCGGTGCCCACATATGGAATGGCACGGCGGAAAGTTTGAAGCACAAGCCCACCAGCACCAGAATAACACCGAGCAACAGCCCCGGCGGAAGCTGCTTCACCACCTGCGGATTGCCGTAAGCCTGCGCGAGCACGGTAAAATTCGTCGTGCCGGAGAAGCCATACACCAACGAAGCTCCGTATAGCAGAATCCCCGATGAAAGCGCGCCCAGCATAAAATATTTCAGCCCGGCCTCCGCACCTTTTTCGGAATCGCGCTCGATGGAAGTCAGCACATAAAGCGCAAGGCTCTGCAACTCCAGCCCCATATAAAGCGACATCATGTCATTGGCGGAAATCATCACCATCATCCCCGCCACCGAAAGCAGGATCAGCACCGGATATTCAAAGCGCAGGTGCTTTTCCTTTCCTGAATAATCCAGCGAAATCAGCAGCACACCCATCGAAGCACCCAGCACCAGCAGCTTGAAGAATATCGTGAACCTGTCGGAAACGAACAGGCCATTCAGTGCCACCTCGCTCCCCGGATTCATCCTGGCCACGTGCCATATCACCAGTGCCAGCACGATGATCGCCACAATGGAAATATAGGCGAATACATTGCCTTTTTCCTCCTTGCGGCACACCCCGGCAACAAGCAGCAGCAATGCCGCGCAGAGTACGGATACTTCAGGAATAATCACCGACGAAAATCCAAATATTTCAAACATCATTCCTGGCCTCCCGCCGCTTGCCGTAAGGGCGTTATCTGTTCCATCAGATGCGCCACCGATACGTGCAGCGGCTTCAGAATGAGATCCGGCGCAATGCCATAGAGAATCACCAGAATGGCGAGCGGCAACAACATCAGGATTTCATGGCATTCCAGATCCGGAAGCACCTTCAACTCCTTGCTTCCCGCCACGCCGAACACCACGCGCTTGTAGAGCCAAAGCATATAGGTCGCCCCCAGAATCGCGCCCAGTGCCGCCAGCGCAGTGACCGTCGTGTTCACCTGATACGTTCCCGCCAGCACCAGGAATTCCCCCACGAAACCCGTGGTCGCGGGCAGGCCGATGGAGGCCATTGTGAACAGCATGAAATAAAGCGCATAGCGCGGCATCGGCTCCACCAACCCGCCGAATTTAGCGATTTCCTTGGTGTGCATCCGGTCATACAGCACACCAACGCAGATAAACAGTGCCGCCGAAACAATCCCGTGGCTGAGCATCTGGAAGATCGAACCCTCAATACCCAGCGTGGTGAACGTGAAAATCCCGATCGTCACCAGCCCCATATGCGCGATAGAGGAATAGGCGATCAGCTTTTTCATGTCCTTCTGCATCAGTGCCACCAGCGAGGTGTAGATCACCGCGATCACGCTGAGGCCAAACACCAGCCCGGCGAATTCATGCGATGCCGCCGGCATCATCGGCAGCGAGAACCGCAGGAACCCATACCCGCCGAGCTTCAGCAAAATGCCCGCAAGGATCACGGAACCCGCCGTGGGTGCTTGCACGTGCGCATCGGGCAACCAGGTATGCACCGGCCACATGGGGATTTTCACGGCGAATGAAGCAAAGAACGCCAGCCACAGAATTTCCTGTATTTCTTCCGGGAAGGTGCGCACTTTTTCCATCAGCACGGGAATATCCGTCGTGCCTGTCTGGAAATAGATATAGAGCAGTGCCAGCAGCAACAGCACGGAACCGAGCAGCGTATAGAGGAAAAACTTATAGGCCGCATAGACACGGTTTTCGCCGCCCCACACGCCGATAATCAGGTACATCGGGATGAGCGACCCCTCGAAGAAGAAATAGAACAGCATGAAGTCGAGCGAGCAGAACACGCCGAGCACCAGCGTTTCCAGCATCAGGAACGCGATCATGTATTCGCGCAGCTGGTGGTCAATCGCCTTCCAGCCTGCGAGGATGCAGATGGGCAGCAGCAGTGTGGTCAGCAGCACGAAAAACAGCGAAATCCCGTCAATACCGAGATGGTAGGAAATATTATAGCCCGCCATCCAGCTGTATTTTTCCTCAAACTGGAACGCAGCGGTGGTGCTGTCAAACCCGGTCAGCAGCTTCAGCGAAATCAGGAATTCAATGATGGTGAGGATGAGCGCGAACCAGCGCACCCTGTTCGCCGAATGCTCATGTTTTCCGCCGCCGTTAAGCAGCAGAAACACCGCGCCCGCCAGCGGCAGGAAAACGATAATGGAAAGTAAGGGTAAGTGTGGCATTATTTAGATCCGATCAAGTCATTTTTATCTTTACGGCTTTCAAGCGCACCCAGCCGTTTTTCAGTGTTTTTCAAACATTTTGCAGCGTAAATTCCAATGAGTCCGGCAAGGATAAGGCCAGCATCACCAAGGCTAGCACCCACATTAACGATTCATGAAATGATGCTGTACTCTTTAAAAGCTTTATCTGCTCAATAACAAAATTTACGACGCCACTAACCCAAGCACGGTTACCAAAAAATCTGACGCTCTTATTTGTTGCTTGCTTTAGCATAAATACCTT
>JAHFPR010000119.1:0-5890 GCA_023269645.1 Alphaproteobacteria bacterium
GCGGAAGCTGGAATCCAGCGCAAGCCGCGTCTGCGGCGAAATAACTACGGTCTTTCAGCGGCGTAGACACGCCGCTACTGGATTCCAGCCTTCGCTGGAATGACAGCATATCTATCTTTATATCTATCTTTAGGGGACAATGCCCTCCGCATCAGTTTTTCCGTGCAACCCACTCGAAAACCGTGTATAAGTTCCTCCCCTCCCTGAGGAAAAAATGATGGCGGAAAAGCAGCGGAAACAGCGGTTGGTGGTTGGCATCAGCGGCGCATCGGGCGCGATTTACGGCATCAGGCTGCTCGAAGTCCTGCAGGAAACTCCCATCGAAACGCACCTTGTCATCAGCAAGGCGGCGCAGATCACCATCGCGCAGGAAACGGATTACAGCCTGAAAGACGTGCAGAAACTGGCGGATCGCCATTATCCGCATGGCGACATCGCCGCGCCTGTTTCCAGTGGCTCGTTCCTGACGATGGGGATGATCATTGCGCCGTGCTCGGTGAGCAGCCTTGCGGCCATCGCCACCGGCATTTCCGGAAACCTGCTTACCCGCGCGGCGGATGTGATGCTGAAAGAACGCCGCCGCCTGGTGCTGATGGTGCGCGAAACGCCGCTGCATACCGTGCATCTGCGGCATCTGGTGACGCTTTCGGAGATGGGGGCGATCATCGCACCGCCCGTTCCCGCGTTCTATAACGCGCCCCGGAACATCGAGGAGTTGGTGACGCATACGGTCGGGCGTGTGCTCGATCTCTTTGATATTGATACAAAAAAACTGCGGCGGTGGGAAGGCAGCACGAAAAATGCGGCGACGTAGCATTTTAGGAGTAGGAAGCAGGCGAATTTTATGTTACAATACTGCTCTTTTTTGGGTAATAAAGCAAGGTTTTACAGGTTTCTAGCACACAGGTTGAGCGCAATGGAAGAAGAAGAACGGAAACTGATGCAGAACATCACGGCACTGGAAGACGAGCACCGCGCACTGGACGCGCTCCTCGCCAGGGAAAAGGGGGTGGATCAATTGCACCTCCAGCGGCTGAAAAAGCGCAAATTGTGGCTGAAGGACGAAATCTGTCGGTTGCATGGGATGATGCATCCGGATATTATCGCATGATATAACATCTGCCATACTTCCCCTTTTCAACCCCTTCATGTAATATCTTCCAATGGCAAACAAGAAACCTGTGGTGAAGCCGCGTGTCGGCGTGGTGATGGGCAGCCAGTCGGATATGGAAACCATGCACCATGCGGCGGAGCTTCTGGAGAAGCTGCACATCCCGCACGAGGTGAAAATCGTTTCCGCGCACCGCACCCCGAAGCGCCTCTACCAATATGCCGAAGATGCACAATCGCGCGGGCTGAAGGTGATCATTGCGGGCGCGGGCGGTGCTGCACATCTGCCGGGGATGCTTGCCTCGCTCACCATGCTGCCGGTGCTTGGTGTGCCGGTTGAAAGCAAAACGCTGAAGGGGCTGGATAGCCTCCTTTCCATCGTGCAGATGCCGGGCGGCATTCCGGTGGGAACGCTCGCCATCGGCAAGGCGGGTGCGAAGAACGCGGCACTGCTTGCGGCCTCGATTCTGGCACTTTCCGATGTAGCACTGGCGAAGAAACTGGCCGCATGGCGCGCGGCGCAAACAGATGACGTGGCGGAAATGCCTTAAAAAGAGGGTGTAAGGGGTTAAGGGTGTAAGTGATTGCCCCTTCCCTTAAACCCTTCCACTAAACCCTTCCACCCTTACATCCTTCCACCCTTCCACCCTTCCACCCTTAACTCATTATGACCAGAATCATTCCACCGGGCGGCATCATCGGCATTATCGGCAGCGGGCAACTGGGGCGGATGACCGCGCTTGCAGCAGCCACCGCGGGCTACCGCACACACATTTTCAGCCCGCATCCGGAAAGCCCGGCGGCGCAGGTTTCCAACCACATCACCGTGGCGGAATATACGGATAAGCAGGCACTCCAGCGTTTTGCCGAGGCGGTGGACGTGGTGACCTTCGAGTTCGAGAATATTCCCGACAGCTCCGTGCATTTCCTGGAGAAATTCACGCTGGTGCGCCCCGGCTGGAAGGTACTGCACATCGCGCAGAACCGCCTGCGGGAAAAAGGTTTTTGCAAGGAAATCGGTGGGCCGGTGACGCAGTTCGCGCCGGTGCGGGATGAGGCTTCGCTGCGGGAAGGTTTCAGGAATATCGGGCGGAAAAAGCTGGTGCTGAAAACCGCCGAGATGGGCTATGACGGCAAAGGCCAGGCTATTGTGGAAAGCGAGGCGGCGGCACTGGAGGCATGGGAAAAATTCGGGCGCGCGGAGTGCATTCTGGAAGAATTCGTGCCGTTCGTGAAGGAGATTTCCGTTATCGTGGCGCGCGGGATGGACGGCAAAACGGAAATCTTCCCCATCGGCGAAAATACTCATGTGCACGGTGTGCTGGATACCAGCATCGTCCCGGCCAGCATCGCGCCCGCCACGGAGCGGAAGGCGAAAGAGGTCGCGCTGAAAATGGCGGAGGAACTGCACATCGTCGGGCTGCTGGCGGTGGAGTTTTTCGTGCTGGCGGATGGCGGGGTGATGTTCAACGAAATCGCGCCGCGCCCGCATAATTCCGGCCACTGGACAATGGATGGCTGCGTCACCAGCCAGTTTGAGCAATTCGTGCGCGCGGTGTGCGGCCTGCCGCTGGGCAGCGTTGCGCGGAAGGCGAACATCCGCATGAAGAACCTGCTGGGTAGCGACGTGGAGCACTGGCGGGAAATCCTGAACGATCCAAACGCCAAACTGCATCTTTACGGCAAACGCGAAGCCCGCGCAGGCCGGAAGATGGGTCACGTGAATTACGTGGAATAGGGAATACTGTCATTCCAGCGAAAGCTGCCCCCCTTTTTTTGCTTAAAAGAGAACATTCTATGTCGCGGACGCTCCGCGCTGGCTTCCAGCTGGAGTTTACCCCTGCGAAGGCGGGGGCTGGAATGACGGGTGCTCTCATCATGTTTGGGGAAAATGCCAGAAGAGAAAATTGCCAGAGGGCAGAGGGGGAAATTTGAAAACATCCTGGTCAAGAAAGCGGAACCCTGGGGGTTCGGCAATTCTCGATCAGGATGTTTTTGGTCGGCGTGGTCAGTTGCCTTTGAGTGCAAGTGCAAGCGCGATGATTGCGATGACACCCACAACAAATATTATTACCAGCCACTTGTCGGATCCTTCTTCCGGGGGTGGGTTGTAATCGCTGGGAGTTCGGTCAATGATTTTCTTGATTGTTTTTACAATAAAATAACTCATGACACATATATTTCTCAGGCAAATGGTTGCCTGTTGGGAGAGCTATTGGAAAGCTCAGGGGGTTGTGAAGCGAAGCGCGTCAAAAGATCAAAGGGATCAAAAATGAGCTTGTATTCTACCATAAATCCAGAAAAGAGCAAGTATTTTTTCTAAAAAGGCGAGGTTTCTGCTTTAACGTGTCACCCCGGCGTATGCCGGGGTCCGGATGCCGTCATGCGACGGCATGACAGGGCTGGATTCCCGCCTGCGCGGGAATGACGGCTACAGCCACTTTCCCCGCGCCCTGCAAAATAATTGCATTTTTTCCCATTTTGTTCTTGACGTATCCCATGATTTCCCATATCTTCCCATTAAGAGCCCATGCTTTCCCATATGATAAAGCATCTCTCCCAAAGCGCATATGGTATCTCTCTCCCAAGTTTGCATGGGCTCTTACCCTCTCAAAAAGGGTGCAAGGATTTAAGAGTGTAAGGATGTAAGGGAAAAAATTGTGTCCTGTTTTCCTTGCCCCCTTAAACCCTTAAATCCTTACACCCTTTTCCTAAAAGACCGTGCATGGCGCTATTCCTTTCCACATATGTCAACAAAATTGACAAAAAGGGGCGCATTTCCATCCCCGCGCCGTTCCGTTCTACGCTCACCAGCCAGAATTTCAACGGCATCGTCGCGTACCCCTCCTTTGTGTATGAATGTATCGAGGCGTGCGGCATGGATCGCATCGAGCGGCTGAGCGAAAGCATTGATAATCTTGATCCTTTCTCCACCGAGCGGGATGCGTTCGCCACCAGCATCCTCGGCGGATGTGTGCAGCTTGCGTTCGATGGCGAAGGGCGTATCGGCTTGCCGGAATCGCTGATCGACGTGGCGAAGCTGACGGAAAAAGCCGTGTTCGTGGGAAAAGGCCAGACGTTTGAAATCTGGGATCCAGTGAAATTTGAGGTTTACGCGGAGCAGGCGCGTGAGCTTGCGAAGAAAAACCGTGGGGCGCTCAGTTTGCGTCCGAAGCAGGAGAATGGGAAATGATGGGAGCAAGCGCGCAATCGCCAGCACCCCACATTCCCGTCATGCTCGCGGAAGTAGTGGAGGGGATCGCCCCCCGGGGAGGAGGGCTCTACGTCGATGGAACATTCGGCGCCGGGGGGCATACGAAAGCTCTGCTCGAGGCGGGCTATTGCAAGGTGATTGCGATAGACCGCGACCCTGAGGTGGAAAGTCTGGCTGGTGTACTTAGGGGTAAGTACGGCAGCCGCCTGACTTTCCTCTCCGGTCGATTCAGCGATATGGAAACGCTGTTGGCCGACGCGGGGATCGAAAAAGTGGAGGGCATCCTGCTCGATATAGGGGTGTCCTCCATGCAGATTGATACGCCGGATCGGGGGTTTTCCTTCATGCACGATGGTCCGCTGGATATGCGGATGGGTTCAAGCGGTGCTTCGGCGGCGGATATCGTGAACCAGATGGCCGAAGATGAACTCGCGGGCATCATTTTCAAATATGGCGGGGAGCGTAAATCCCGCGCGATTGCCCGCGCTATCGTGCTGGCGCGCACCCTCGCGCCGATCACCCGCACCGGGCAGCTTTCCGCCATTGTGCGGCAGGCGGTGCGGCAGTATAACGATACCATCAACCCCGCCACGCGCACGTTCCAGGCACTCCGCATCTGGGTGAACGACGAGCTGGCGGAGCTGGAAACCGCGCTGGAAGCCGCCGAGCGGCTGCTTATTCCCGGCGGGCGGCTGGTGGTGATTACGTTCCATTCAGGAGAAGACCAGATTGTGAAGCATTTTATGAACGAGCGTTCCGGCAAGGATGAGGGGGTTTCGCGCCACCTGCCCATGAACCTTCAGGCGAAACCGGAGCCGACATTTACCCTCATCACCCGCAAGGCTATCGCGCCCACGGAAAGCGAGATCGCGGCCAATCCGCGCGCTCGTTCCGCCAAGCTGCGCGTGGCCGAGCGCACCAGCGCGCCCGCATGGCAGGCGCGGCAGGCGCATTCCGTTTCCCCCCTGCATGGAGGCATTGCATGAACAGGATGATCGTCATCATCGGGCTGGCGGCACTTTTTGCGCTGGTGTTCAGCGTATACCATGTGGAGCGGCGCGTGGAGAACCTGCGTGCGGAGCTTAAAACCATCAATCGGCAAATCGCCGAGGATAAGAACAGTATGCGTGTGCTCAATGCGGAATGGAGCTATATCACCAGGCCGGAGCGGCTGCAGAAAATGGCGGCGCAGCACCTCAACGTGCACTACGTGATCGCCGCGCAGATCAAGGATATTGAAGAAATCCCGCTCCGCCCGGTGATGGTGGGGAACAGATGATGGATGATAAGTAGTAAGTAGTATGATTCTTATCTATCATCTATCATCCATTATCCGTCATCCATCATCCGGAGCGAAGCGACTATGGCTACAGCCACCATTGAAGGTGCGGTCAAGCAGGCGGTGGAAATGGCGCGTGCCCGGCTGTTGTTTCTGGCGGTGATGTTCGCGTTCTGTTTTCTGGCAGTGGGTGGGCGGCTGGTGGAACTGAGCCTCATAGACAAGAGAGCGCGCGCAGCCTCGTCTGGCGATGCAGACGCGGGCATCGCGGAAGCTATCGCCGCCCA
>JAHFPR010000119.1:5900-6366 GCA_023269645.1 Alphaproteobacteria bacterium
GTACTGCTCGCTACCAACCTGAAAACTGCGTCGCTCTACGCCAACACCCAGAAAGTGCTCGATCCCAAAGACGCAGCGGAGAAACTCTGCGCACTGTTCCCGGATATTGAGCACGATGCGCTTCTCAAGCGGCTTTCCTCCGGCAAGGAATTTATCTGGATCAAGCACTATCTCACGCCCGCGCAGCAGCGGGAAGTGCTGAACATCGGCCTGCCGGGGCTGGATTTCCAGGACGAGGAAAAACGCACCTACCCCGAAGGCAGGATGCTCGCGCACGTGCTGGGTTTCGTGGGCAATGACGGGCAGGGGCTGGCGGGAATCGAAAAAATGTACGAATCCGTGCTCATCTCTCCCGACAACCACGATGCCGCACTCCAGCTTTCCATTGACGTGC
Organism: Alphaproteobacteria bacterium; assembly: GCA_023269645.1. Taxonomy (GTDB): domain Bacteria; phylum Pseudomonadota; class Alphaproteobacteria; order Rickettsiales; family UBA8987; genus JAHFPR01. The sequence continues at coordinate 6,295 of JAHFPR010000119.1, forward strand.
GGGTGCAGGAGGCGATGCAGGACGAGCTTGCGAAGAAAATCGCGGAGCATAAGGCGAAAGGGGGGGCGGGCG
>JAHFPR010000120.1:0-1101 GCA_023269645.1 Alphaproteobacteria bacterium
TGGGTGGAGGTGGTGGTGTATGATCGGCTGATTCCGGCGGAAATCCTCGCGCTTATCCGCCCGCAGGTGGAGCGTGTCTATGCCGGAAAATCCTGCCGCAAGCACGAAATGACGCAGGCGGAAATCAATGCGGAACTGGTCGCGCAGGCGAATCGCGGCAAAAAAGTGGTGCGGCTGAAGGGCGGTGATCCGTTCATCTTCGGGCGCGGTGGGGAGGAAATCGAATATTTACACCAGAATGGTGTTGTGTTTGAGGTGGTTCCCGGCATCAGTGCCGCATCGGGCATCAGCGCAGCATTGGGTATCCCGCTAACCCATCGAGGGTTGGCCACAGGGGTGCGCTACATCACCGGCCACCAGCAAAAGGGTGAGCCGATGCATCACGACTGGAAAAGCCTCGCCGATCCGGAAACCACGCTGGTTATCTATATGGGGCTGGCGAACCTCGGAATCATCACGGAAAACCTTATCAGTGCCAGGCTCTCGCCGGATACGCCCGCCGTGGCCGTGCAGGATGGCACAACCGGCGCGGAGAAGATCTGCTTTGCCACTGTGCGGAATATTGCTACCGTAACGAAGGAGCAGGGGCTGGTTCCGCCCACCACCGTGTTTATCGGGCGCGTGGTGGGGATCGCGCGGCGGATAGGCTGACAAGAGTACATCGTCATGCCAGCGAAAGCTGGCATCCAGCCTTCTTAAAAAGGTTTTTCGCGGCGTAGACACGCCGCTGCTGGATTCCTGCCTTCGCAGGAATGACTGTATATACAGTGCCCCGTATATGACAAGCCCCTATACTCTCCGCTGAAACGGGTATAAGAAAAAAGGTGAACGCAAAAACGGAGTGTCATCATGTGTTTCTTCAGTCGTCTTTTTTGTAAAAAACCCTCTGCGCCGCTGGAAATCTCCGGGGCGGGGGAATGCACACTCAACATCGTGGGCGAATCCCGCTTCCGCGATGCGCTGGAGGAGCTTTGCGGCGGCCATTCCGAGGAAGGCCACGTGAAAAAAGCGCGGGCGACGCTGGTTCCCGAAGGCTACGACGCGAAAGGCACACTCATCCGCGTGGAAATCGAGGGTAAGCCGGTGGGCTACCTCGACCGT
>JAHFPR010000120.1:1111-6308 GCA_023269645.1 Alphaproteobacteria bacterium
GCGCGCTACCTGAAGCCCAAGGCGAAGAAACTCGTCACTGCCGCCTGCGATGCTGTCATCATCGGCGGACGCAAAAACGCCGGGGGCAAGGCGACGTTCAATGTGAAGCTCGATTTGCCGTTGTAAACGCCATGACACACGCCAAACACCTCGACGACCTGTTCTTCACGCGCACGGAGGTGGATGAGCGCGCGGTGCATCACATCGTTGCGGGCGCGCTGGATGGCATGGATGACGGCGAGCTGTTCCTGGAATATTGCCAGTCCGAAAGCCTTTCTTTCGACGATGGGCATTTGAAAAATGCCAGTTTTGATACCACGCAGGGCTTCGGCCTGCGCGCGGTGCTGGGTGAGGCCACGGGCTATGCACACGCATCGGATGTGAGCGAGGCCGCCATCCGGCGTGCGGCGGAAACGGTGCGCGCCGTGAAATCCGGGCATAACGGGGTGGCGGATGATTATGGCACACCGCCCGCTCCCGCCAGGGCACTTTATCCGGAAATCAACCCGCTCGGCGAGGTGGCGTTCGGGCTTAAAGTCAAGCTGCTGGAGGAGATTGACGCTTACCTCCGAGCCAAGGATAAGCGGGTAAAACAGGTGAGTGCGTCACTTTCCGGTGAATGGCAGGCGGTGCAGATTCTCCGCGCCGGGGGCTTCAAAGTGGGCGACATCCGCCCGCTGGTGCGGCTCAATATCAGCGTATTTGTGGAGCAGGGCGGAAAGATGGAGCGCGGCTCGTTCGGCGGCGGCGGGCGGGCTTCCTACGCCCATTACATTGAAGGAAATAACTGGAAAGCATGGGCGGATGAGGCACTCCGTCAGGCACTGGTGAACGTGGAAGCGGTGGAAAGCCCGGCGGGTGAGATGGACGTGGTGCTCGGCCCCGGATGGCCGGGTGTGCTGCTGCATGAGGCGGTTGGCCACGGGCTGGAGGGCGACCATATCCGCAAAGGCGTTTCGGTGTTCGCGGGGCTGATGGGCAAGCGCGTGGCTGCGAAGGGCGTGACCGTGGTGGATGACGGAACGCTGCCCGGCCTGCGCGGCTCCATCACCGTGGACGATGAAGGCTGCCCCAGCGGGCGCACCACGCTGATTGAGGACGGCATACTCACAGGCTTGCTGCAGGATCGCCTCAGCGCGCGGCTGATGGGCAAAAAACCCACCGGAAACGGGCGACGCGAGAGCTTCGAGAGTATGCCGCTGCCGCGCATGACCAACACCTTCATGCTGAACGGCGATAAAGACCCGAAGGAAATCCTCGGCATGGTGAAAAACGGGCTGTACGCGGTGAATTTCGGCGGCGGGCAGGTGGATACGGCCTCCGGCAAGTTCGTGTTTTCCGCCTCGGAGGCGTACCGCATCCGCAATGGCAAAATCGCTGAGCCGGTGAAAGGCGCGACCCTCATCGGCAGCGGCAATGAGGTGCTGAAGCGCATTAAGGCCATCGGCAATGATATGAAACTCGACGATGGCATCGGTACGTGCGGGAAAGACGGCCAGAGCGTTCCCGTGGGGGTAGGTCAGCCGACCCTGCTGATAAAGGGGCTGACCGTGGGCGGCACGGAGGCGGCTTAAGGCTATGACTTTCCGCGTCGCCTTCCAGATGGAGCCGATGGAGGCTACGAATCCGGCGGAAACCCATACGCTCGCGCTGATGCGGGAGGCGCAGGATCGCGGGTTTGAGGTCTGGCACTTCACGCCGCGCGATGTTTTGTTGCGAGGAGAACAGGTTATCGCCACTGCCCGTCGTGTCGCACTGTATCTTGAACGCACCCCGCATTTTACGCACGGTGCGCCGGAAACGCTGGATCTCCGTACGCTGGATGTCATCCTCATCCGGCAGGATCCGCCGTTCAATATGGAATACATCACTTCCACCTACAAACTGGAGATGCTGAAGGGGGAGGTGCTGGTGGTGAACGACCCCGCTGCCATCCGCAATCTTCCGGAGAAGCTCTACCCGTTCCGGTTCGTGCGTTTCATGCCGCCCACGCTGGTGACGTATGCGCAAGCGGAGGTTGATGCGTTCCGCGCGGCGCAGGGCGACATCGTGGTGAAGCCGCTCTATGGTTTTCACGGGCACGGGGTGGCGCACATCCATGCGGGGGATAGTTACGAGCTTCCTGATAACCTCATGGAACCCTTGATGTTTCAGAAATATCTTGCTGAAATAAAAGAAGGAAACAAGCGCGTTATCTTCATTGATGGAGAGGTGGACAAGGCGATTGTCACCGTGCCGGAGGCGGGCGAATTCCGCGTCTACCGCAACAGCACCGACCATGCCTACACACTGAACGTGCGGGATTGGGAAATCTGCCGCGCTATCGGGGAAGACCTGAAAAAACAGGGATTGCTGTTCGTCGGCATTGATATGATCGGCGATTATCTGACGGAAATCAACGTGACTTCCGTCGGCTCCATCCGCCGCATCAACAGCATCTATGGCGGGAAGTGCGAAGCGCGCGTGTGGGATGCGATTGTACAAAGGCGGCGTTCTTCATAACGTAAAATATTCTCCTCTCCCGCTTGCGGGGGAGGCAGGAAATCCGAGCCAATTTATTGGCCGGATTTACGGAGGGGGTGTTCTCTCTCGGCAATCAGGACACCCCCACCGGATTTCCTAGGCTCACGTCGTTCGCCAACGAAATCCTCCTCCCCCGCAAGCGGTGGAGGAGAAACCTGTGGGATCAAATCTCCCAGCCTGGCTCGTAGCATTCCTGCGCGGCGGCGAGGGTGGAGAGTTGGGCGATCAGCCCGCGCACGGGGCAGAGCGGTTCTTCCGTGGCAGGCGCGTCGCCATCCGTGGAGCAGGCGTTATCGAAGGTCATCCCCGGCGCGTTGAGGTTGCTGAACGCATCCCGGTTTTCGTTGATGCGCCAGGTGCAGCCGACGACCTCCCCGCCCACCAGATACATCAGCGGCTCGGCCACTTTCCCGTGCACCACATCAATGGTGGGAACGCCCTCCTGAATGATGACTTCGCTGTTGGTGACGCCTTCCTTGATGACATCCATTTTGTGCCGGTTTTTCTTGTTGATCTCCAGCACTTCCTCCGGGCTGCGCACGGTCATGATGCCCATGCCATAGGTTCCGCGATCCGCCTTGATGAACACGTAGGGCGTATCCGTGATGCCGTATTCCTCATATTTCTTACGGATTTGCTGGAGGCATCGCTCCACGTTCTGCGCCACGCATTCCAGCCCAAGCTGCTCGCGGAAATTGATCTGCCCGCAATGGGAGAACAGCGTGGAAATCAGCCACGGATCCAGCCCGAACGCCTGCCCGAATTTCCGTGCGAGTTCGTTATACGTATCGAAATGCGCGGTTTTGCGGCGACGATGCCAGCCAAGGCCGGGCGGTGGAATCACAGGCTGCGCAAGCCCCGGCAGCAGTTTCGGCACACCGGAGGAGAGATCATTATTCATCAATACCACATCCGGCGTGAAACCGGAAGCGGTGCGGAGCGTATCGCCCTCGCGCCGCAATTCCCCGGAGGCGAAACTGGCGGATTCCACCGCCATTCCCGCCGCGTCCAGCAGCGTTTTCAGCGTAGCGACATTCTCCAGATAATACGTGTTCCGCGTGTGATCCTCCGGAATCAGCAGCAGCTTCAGCGCGCGCGGAAAATGCCGGGAGAAATAGCGGCGCATGGCTGCGGAGGCGTGTTCGCGCGCATCGGGGGAAAGCAGGTTGAACCCGGCGGGGAAGATGTTGGTATCCACCGGCGCGATCTTATGCCCGGAATAGCGTATATCCACCGAGGTATAAAACAGCGGGTAGGTGCGGCGATACTGCTCCGCGAACCACGCCTCGATTTCCGCTTGGTGCGTGTGGAGGAGGGAGGAGAGGAGAGGGAGGATCGGAGGATTGGATAAATGAGGCGGTGGAGAAGAAAGAGCATCCTCCCTGGCACTGGCGGCTATGTTCCGGTTATCCGTCATCCATCATCCATCATCCGTTATTCCAATCTCCCAAACTCGCCTGCCAGCAGGAAAGCGCAGCGACAGCGGCGGTATCGGCGCGGAGGATGCGCGGCCCCAGCCCCACAGGGACAACGTAGGGCAGGGGGCGGAGCAGTGCAAGCTCTTCTTCCGCGAAGCCCCCCTCCGGCCCGATAAGGATAGCCCAGGGTAAACTTGTCATTCTGAGCGTAAGCGAAGAATCTCCCGCCGTGTGAGATCCTTCGCTATGCTCAGGATGACATAGAGCCTCCAGAATCGGCTTGCCGCCACCGGTTTCGTCGCAGAGCAGCAGGCGGCGATCTTTCGGCCACGCGGTGAGCATCGCCTCCAGCCGCAGCGTGGGGAGCACATCCGGCACGGTGAGGCGTTCGCATTGCTCGGCGGCCTCGATGGCATTCGCGCGCAGCCGTTCCTCATTCACGCGGGTGACGATGGTGCGCCGGGTGATGACGGGCTGCAATGCCGAAACCCCAAGCTCGGTGGCCTTCTGTGCGATAAAATCCGTGCGCACGTTTTTCACCGGGGCGAAGCACAGCCACAGATCGGTTTCCGGTGCTTGCGGGCGGGTCTGCTCCCGCGCCTGCACGGTCATGGATTTTTTGGAAATATCGGTGATTTCCACCCGCCACTCGCCATCGCTACCGTTGAAAATCAGCAGCGCGTCTGCCATGTTAAGGCGCATCACATTCCGCAGATAATGCGCCTGCGCCTCCGCAAGCGCAATGGAAACCCCAGCCGCAAGCGGCTGGGGCGTGAAGATTCTGGGAATGTTTTTGCTCATGATGCAGATAGTGCAAGCGGCACGTGCAAGTGGCAAGGAAATTGCGTAAATAAAAACCCCACCCGGCGCGGTCAGGCGCAAGGTGGGGGGTATATAGTTCAGCAATTACGCACGCTTGCGACGCTGGGGTTTGCTATCCCGGTCGCCGCCACGGTCGCTGCGATCGTCGCGGTCACGGCGCGGGCCGCGTTCGCTGCCACGGTCGCTGCGTTCCGGGCGCGGCTCGCGCGCGGGGAACTGGCTGGAAATATCCTCGCCGGTTTCCTGATTCACCACCTTCATGCTGAGGCGCACCTTGCCTTGGCGGTCAATCTCAAGAACTTTCACCTTCACGAGATCACCTTCCTGAATCACATCGGTGACCTGCTCCACGCGCTCCGGCATCAGTTCGCTGATGTGCACCAGCCCCTGGCTCTTGCCGACGAATTCCACGAACGCGCCGAAATCCACCGTTT
>JAHFPR010000121.1 GCA_023269645.1 Alphaproteobacteria bacterium
TTGCCTGTGCTGGCGGCGGGGGCGGCACTGCGCTTCCTGCTGACGCGGCTGGACGGATGGGTGAACCGGAAAGCGGGCGCGCTGGTCACGCCCAAAAACCCGGAGGAATACCTCCATCGCCTGCGCTTCCACAATCAGGTGAAGAACCACGCGGAGTATGGGCTTTGAGTGTAACCTGCAGTCGCTACGCTAACGATTTATTAACCTTTATGTGGTAAAGTGAATAAAGTAAGGCTGAAAACCAGGGAGTAGTTATGGTGACGTTAAACAAGGAACAGACGGATAGCTGGGCAAGGGAAACACTGCAGGCTGGCAATACTAAAACTAGAACACACTACGAAGATGGAAAGGTTGCGATTCATGAGATAGTGATTGAAGCAAACGACAGGGTAGACGTTCTAGAATTAGCGTCAAGCCAAGTACACTTGGGACTTACCGGCATCGGCTTAGGTTTTTATACAAATGTACACGGAGGTGAAGTTAGTGCTGTAGGAGATACGGCTATGGCAAAGCTCCTTGAAGCAATTCCGGATTTGGAGTTTCCTGGCTCGAATGCGCTTCGCGAGGCACTCGGCGTGGAAAAAACGGCTGAGGTGGAGGCGACGAAGCCAGTGGTGGGTGGTTACACGGCTGCTGCAGTGAGCGGAAAAGGCAGCACAGGAACACGCGAGCCGGAATAATCCCTAAATCCCCAAAACATCCTTCATCGAATACAGCCCTGGTTTTTTGCCGTTCGCCCATTTCGCGGCGCGGAGTGCGCCCCTGGCGTAAATCGCACGGCTGGAGGCTTTGTGCGTAAGCTCGATGCGCTCGCCTGCGCCCGCGAACATCACCGTGTGATCGCCGATGACATCCCCGCCGCGCAGGGTGGCGAAGCCGATTTCGCCTTTTTTCCGTGCGCCGGTGTTGCCCTCGCGGGTGTAGCGCGCCACGTCGGAAAGCGCCACACCGCGCCCGTCCGCCGCCGCGCGCCCCAGCAGAAGTGCCGTGCCGGAAGGCGCATCCACCTTCTGATTGTGATGCATTTCCAGCACTTCGATGTCGAAATCCGTCGCGCTCAAAGCCGCCGCAACCTTCTCCGCCAGCACCGCCAGCAGATTCACCCCCACGCTCATGTTCGGCGCGAATACGATGGGGGTTTCTTTTGCGTAGCGTTCCAGTTGCTCCTGTTGCTTCGCGGTAAGCCCCGTGGTTCCGATGATGTGCACTGTTTTGTGCCGTGCGCAGGCTTCCGCCGCCGTGATTGTGGCTGCGGGAGTGGTGAAATCAATGAGGGCATCCGCTGCGCCTGCCAGTGTTTCGAGATCATCCGTCACCGCGATGCCGATCTCCCCCTCGCCCGCCAATACGCCTATATCCGTCCCAAGATGCAAGCCCCCCTTCGGCTCCAGCCCGCCCGCGAGGGTGCAGCCTTCGGTATCCAGCGTTTCCTTGAGCAGCGTGCGCCCCATCCGACCGGCGCAGCCCAGAATAGCGATTTTCATTGCGTGACCTCTCCACCGGATGATAGTTATACCTGCGTTATATACCGGGGTTGGTGGTGATGTCCAATGGTTAGGTTTCTGTTCAAATTATGGCCGGCACTGCTGCCGGTGGTGTTATATTATATCTGGCGCGCGTGGCTGCGGCGGAAGCACCGTCATGATGCCATGACCGTGCTCACTCCCGAAGGCGAGCGGCTGGCGGGGCTGGAGGCGCGCTGGCTGATTATCGCGCTTGGGGTTTCGCTGGTGATCGCCCTCGGCAGCGTAGCGGTGTTCGGGATCACGGCGAAAAGCACTATCGGCGGCACGTACATCCCCGCGCATACCGAGAACGGGAAAATTATCCCCGCGCAGCTTGTTCCGCAAAGAAATGAGGCAAAGTGAACGCGACCCCCACCATAGATTCTCCGCAGGGCAAACGTCTGATCGGAATACTCGCTGCGGGCGGCGGCGAAGCGCGTTTTGTCGGCGGTTGTGTGCGCGATGTGCTGATCGGGAGGCCTTATAAGGATGTGGACATCAGCACCACGCTGTTTCCCGAAGATACCCTGCGGGTGCTGAAAAACGCGCATATCCGGGTGATTCCCACTGGCCTCGCGCATGGAACGGTGACGGCGGTGGTGGATGGCGTTTCCTTCGAGATTACCACGCTGCGGGAGGATGTGGCCTGCGATGGCCGCCATGCGGAAGTGGCGTTCACCGATAGCTGGCAGGCGGATGCCGCGCGACGGGATTTCACCATCAATGCCATGAACATGGATGCGGAAGGCGCGATCCATGATTATTTCGGCGGGCGCACGGATCTGCGTAAAAAGATCGTGCGGTTCGTGGGGTCGCCGGTGCTGCGGATTCAGGAAGATTACCTGCGCATTCTGCGGCTGTTCCGCTTCCATGCCTATTACGGCGGCGGCGAGATTTTGCCGGAGCAACTTCAGGCCTGCGCGGCCTGTGCAGAGGGAATCCGGCAGCTTTCCGGAGAGCGCATCCAGATGGAAATGCTGAAGCTACTCTCTGCGCCAACTCCGCTTTACGCGCTTTCCGCGATGGTGCAGACCGGTGTGCTTTCACGTGTGCTGCCAGGTATGGAAGGAAATATATATCTCAATGGGCTGGAGGCGTTAATTAACCTGCCGCATCATAGCAATGCGCTGGTGCGGCTGGCCAGCATCCTGCGGGGGGCATCGGAGCAAACTGTGGAAGGAATCGCCAATTACTGGAGGCTATCCGGCGAGGATAAAAAACATCTGCTGCGTGTGACCTTCCCGGAATGTGAGGTGAACGGCGCGCTGGATGAGCACGGGCAGCGTCACGCGTTCCGGCTGCTCGGCAAGGCGGTGTTTCTGGATGTGGCACTGCTTGCCTGGGCGGAGGAAGGGCAGGGCGCGGCGGAAAGTTTCGAGGCGATGCTGGAACTCGGCCAGAGCTGGAATCCGCCCAAACTTCCCATTCGCGGCGTGGATTTGCTGCGTCTGGGCGTGAAGGAGGGGAAGGAAATCGGCAGGCTGCTCAAAATCGCCGAGGATTACTGGGAGGCAAACCACTACACTCCCGCGCGCGCGGAGCTGCTTGCGCTGGTGGAGGCGGCACGGCTTTAGCGGGATTCCCGGAGCACCTGCAGAAGCATCAGGAGGCCGACGGCGATCAGCCACAGGCCGACAAGCGGGCGCATCACCTTGTAAACGGTCAGCCAGGGGGAGGGCGGTGGAGCGTTGCGGATGCTCTCCAGCTTCGCTTTCTGCAGTTTCAGCGTGTCAATTTCCGCCGGCTTTGCTTCCTGCGGTTCTGTGCTATCCGGATTTTCCGGTTGCCGGGGTGTTTCCGCAGGAGCGACGGCGGGAGGTGCTGCTATCCGCTCCTCCCTATCGCTCTCTGCATCCTCCATAGGATTATCTCCGCAGCGGCGGCATTTTTCCCACGGCAGGGATTTGGGTTCACCGCATATCAGGCACGCGATTTCCTTGCTCATCCCCAGCGCACCTCCGGCGGAAGACTCATCAGGATTGCCTCCGTGTTGCCGCCCGTCATCAGGCCGAAGCGCGTACCCCGGTCATAGAGCAGGTTGAATTCCACATAACGCCCGCGCCGCACAAGCTGATGCGCACGCTGTTCCTCTGTCCAGGGTTCGTGCAGATGCTTCCGCACCAGCGGTGCGTAGGCTTCCAGGAAGGCGCGGCCAACATCTTGCGTGAACGCGAAATCCTTTTCCCAGTCACCCGTGTTCAGATAATCATAGAAAATCCCGCCGATGCCACGCGGTTCATTACGGTGCTTCAGGAAAAAATATTCGTCGCAGGCGTGCTTGAATTTCGGATAATAGGCGGTATCGTGTTTATCGCAGGTGTGCTTGATGGCGGCGTGGAAAAATTCGGTATCTTCTTCGTCCGGGGTGATAGGCGTTAAATCCATACCCCCGCCGAACCATGTTTTGTTCGTGCAGATGAAGCGCGTGTTCAAATGCACGGCGGGCACGAGTGGCGAGCGCGGATGGATCACCAGCGAAATGCCGCTCGCCCAGAAATGCGGATTTTCCGACGCTCCTGGGATTTCCCTGCGGAATTGCTCCGAAAATTCGCCGTGTACCGTGGAGATGTTCACCCCGCCCTTCTCGAACACAAGGCCTTTGAGGACGGACATTTCTCCGCCTCCGCCTTCGGCGCGGCTCCACGGGGTGCGGGTGAATGTGGGGTTGTCATCCTGAGCCAACGGCGAAGGATCTCCCGCCGCAGGAGATCCTTCGCTACACTCAGGATGACAGTACTCCTTCTCAATCTCCTCCAATCCCGCGCAGATGCTATCCCGCAATTCGCGGAACCAGGCGGAGGCGCGTTGCTGGTGTTGGGTAATGGTCATAGCTCTCTGTCACCCCGCACGTGTTGCGGGGTTATGGCTGATGCAGGGTATAACCCCGCAACACGTGCGGGGTAACAATACCACATTACTCCGCCTCCATCGGCTCCGTGGAAAGCACCGCGCCGCCGGGCGAGGCGATGATTTTCTCCACTTTGAGCTTCGCCTCCTGCAGCTTTTTCTCACAATGGGTGCGGAGGGCTGTGCCGCGCGTGTAATATTCAATGGAGCGATCAAGCTCCAGCCCGCCCGCCTCCAGCTTGCGAACAATACCCTCCAGTTCGCGGATGGCTTCCTCAAAGGAGAGGGAATCCGGTGTTTTCAGTGCATCACTGGTCATGAGGGGCTTCTCTCTATCATGGTGTATTATCGGCGTTCATTGAGCAGGATTCTGCTTCTCCTTCAGGTATTCTATATAAGGATTGATAACTTTGTCAGTGATTTTTTCAGTGGTGAAATATTCCTTGTAAACGCCCACGGGAGGTTCCACATGAATATGGTGTGCGAGATGCTTGTTGCCCGGCTCTTTCAGATATTCCTCCACATAATACCGGATGCTGCGTTCGGGCGTGGAAATGCCGTCATCCAGCGCGCAGGCATACCTGAAATGCACATCATCACTGAGGAGAGGCAGCAGGCTGGCGAGGTTACGTACCGCTTTCGCGGCAAGTTCCCTGAAATACAATTCCTTGTGCCGCCGGGAGGCGACCGCATTACCATGCAGGAAAAACGGCAGAAACCCCTTCCATTCCTCCTCGTGGAGGAACACTGGGAGTCCTTTTTTATTGCATAAGACAAAGGCTACCCAGAAATAGGCCGAATAATATCCTCTTACGCCTTCTTCTTTGACATCAGGCAATCCACTGAAGGACATGACATTAATGATGGAGGTATCGCCCTTGCAGCTTAGCTTGCCGCTTACGCCGCATTTAACCGCCAGCGCGGTATTGGTAATGAGGAATTCGCTGGCCTCCAGATGACCATTGCAGTGCAGCCGGAAGGATAACGCTTCGTCCCCGTAGCCATATTGGAGGTATTTGCGCGCCTTGGCAGCGGAGAGCGGGGTGCTTGGCCCCCATACCAGCCAGCAATCCAGGGTGAAGAGATGGTATTCGGTATAGAAATAGAAATTTTCCTGCCGGGTAGCATTGTCTCCACCCGACTTGTGTTTGAAAAGAGATTTCTTTTTGCTGTCGGCGGTATTCCGGAAGAAAAGTTTGACTTTCTCAAAGGCTGTGATGTCAGGGCTGCCATCACGGGGCAGGCCGGTTGTTTCCTTGAATACATCTTCAAAGGGATGGATGAATTTCCGCCAGTCTTCCTCGAAATGGTGCAGCAGTCCGGTAATCAGGTTCAGCCTGGCGGCGCACCCTTCCTTGAACGAGAAGATGATCGCCGAGGAGCAGAACATCTCCTCCTCCTCATTCTCGTGGGTTTTGTCCCTGGATTCTCCATGTTTCCGGGGGTGAGAAATGGCTCCGTTCTTGTAGAGTTTCTGCAGGTGTGTCATGTAGTGATGCAGAAAGTCCTGATTGATGTCCAGCACGGTATCGGCGGCATAGACATTTGTTTTTCCGGCGGCGTATTTACGCCAGAAATGCTGAAACGCCTTGCGATGGATAAATTGCTGCGCTGCTTCCTGATCGTTTTTCTCCAGTGCTTTCCAGAAAGCGAACGCCTTGTGTTCCCTGAGCAGGGATTGGGCTGCCGTTCCTCTGGCACTGGTGGCATCTCCCTTAGGAATAGTGCCGTTGGCGTAAAGCATCTGCAGGAAGCGACGGGTGCTCTGCTGGTCAGGGCAGATTTCCCTGAGATACGCATAAAACAGGGATTTATTGCGGATCAGGTAGTGCAGTTCCAGCCACAGCTTGGCGAGGGTGACGGCATGGGTTTTCCGGAAGAAGGCGCGGCATACCAGCTTCGCGGCCAGGC
>JAHFPR010000122.1 GCA_023269645.1 Alphaproteobacteria bacterium
TCACCAACGACGATTTTATCCGCACCACCGAGGATTGCCACAGGAAAGCCGCACAGGCACTGTGGCGAAAAATGGAGGCGAATGGCTGGATATACAAGGATAAATACGGCGGCTGGTATGCCGTGCGGGATGAAGCCTATTACCAGGAATCCGAACTGGTGGAAAGTGGGGGCAAAAAACTCGCTCCCACCGGCGCGGAAGTGGAATGGGTGGAGGAGGAAAGCTGGTTCTTCGCACTGGATAAATTCCAGCAGAAACTGCTCGATTTTTATGAAGCACACCCGGATTTCGTGATACCGGAATCGCGCTATAACGAGGTGAAAAGTTTTGTGAAAGGCGGCCTGAAGCCGCTTTCTATCTCCCGCACGACGTTCGATTGGGGGATTGCTGTGCCAGAGAAGGAGCAGGGAGCGGGGAGCAGGGATACATCATCCCCTCATCACGTCATGTACGTATGGATTGACGCGCTCACGAATTATCTGACGGCGGTGGGGTATCCGGATACGGAGAGCGAGAAGTTCCGGAAATTCTGGGGCACGAAGGATGATCCCCGCGCGGTGCACATCGTGGGGAAGGATATTCTGCGCTTCCATGCGGTGTATTGGCCGGCGTTCCTGATGGCAGCGGATTTGCCTTGCCCGAAGCAGATTGTCGCGCATGGCTGGTGGACCATTGAGGGGCAGAAAATGAGCAAATCCCTCGGCAATGTCATCCCGCCGAAAGAACTGGTGGAAAGTTACGGGCTGGATGCAACGCGCTATTTCATGCTCCGTGCCATGCCCTTCGGCAATGACGGCGATTTCAGCCGCGTCCGCGCGGTGGAACTGGTGAATGCGGATTTGGCGAACAATATCGGCAATCTGGCGCAGCGTGTGCTGAAAATGATTGCCAAGAATTGCGGTGGGAAAGTGCCGGAATATCAGGGCGTGGAGTTGCGCGATCAGGATAAAATATTGCTGGAATTATCGCGTGTTACGCGGCAGGAAACTCCGCAGAAAGTTATCGAAGATATGGAAAAATGCCGTTTCGATAGTATCATGGATGGTATTATTGAAGCATCGAAAAATGCCAATGAATATATTGACCGCGAAGCACCCTGGACACTCGCCAAGGAAGGCAAAGTGGAACTTCGTGATGCGGTGCTGTACCGTCTTGCGGATGTGGTGTGCGCTATCGCCATCATGCTCCAGCCCTTCTGCCCTTCCTCGGCGGCGAAAATTCTGGTACAATTGGGATATGACGCGGCGGAGGCTGCGCGTGGCATCCCGTTCGAGCAGTTGAAACCGGAATACGCGCTCAAGCCCGGAACGCCCCTGCCTGAACCGGAAGGCGTGTTCCCCCGGCTGGAGGTGAAGAAGGATGATGCATAATTCCCCGTCATTCCCGCCAGCTTTTTCCAGAAAGGATTGGCGGGAATCCAGCGCGGCACGTCTGCGCCGCAGAAAACTTTTCGCTGCGTGGCGAACATGGATTCCCGCCAGTCTATCCTTACAAAAGCTGGCGGGAATGACGCTGCTTGGCTGTTTAGTATACCCCCTTCCCGCCCACGCTATCATGGGGCCGAAATGCGGCATCCAGAAGGAGCGCATCAACGGCAAGCTGGAGCAGGCCAAAGCCTGCATGACGGATGCGGATTGCGTCATTATTTCGCCGGGATGCGGCTATGGCTGCCAGCTTCCGCTGAACAAGGCCGTTTCCGGGGATATTATGTCCGACGCGGGGGTCTATGGCCAGAATTGCGGCGGGGATTGCGGCCCAAAGGATTGCCCGCCCCCGCCTTCGTTGGGCAAGGACGCGCACGGCAAGGATATAGAGGTTGTGGCGGGCTGTGTGAGCAATGTGTGCAAAATCGTTCAACAGTTGAGTCCGGTAACGGTGACACCGCTGCCGGAGCGCACACCTGTCCCTGCCCGCAGGCCTATCCCCAGGCCGATGCAGCACCCATGAAGCAAGCATCCGCAGCACCCCTTCTGGTGGATTCGCACTGCCACCTCGATATGGTGGAGGAGCGCGGCATTCCGGTGGAAGAAGCGGTGCGGCGCGCGCGGGAGGCCGGTGTATGCGTGATGCAGACCATCTGTACGCGACTGGCGGATGCGCAGAAAATCATTGGTATCGCGGAACGGTTCGAGGGGGTCTATGCCTCCGTCGGCATCCACCCGCATGAGGCGGAGAAGGAAAGTGCCTCGGCGGAGCAGCTTATCCGGCTGGCGCAGCATCCCAAAGTCATCGGCATCGGCGAAACGGGGCTGGATTATTATTACGAGCACAGCCCGCGCGCGGAGCAGCAGCAGAATTTCCGCATCCACATCGCCGCCTCGCGGGAAACGGGGTTGCCGCTCATCGTGCACAGCCGCAGCGCGGATGAGGACACGGTGAATATTCTGCGGGAGGAAATGGCGGTGGGCGCGTTTCCGTTCCTGATCCATTGCTTCAGCTCCACGCGCTATCTCGCGGAGGAATCCATCACGCTCGGCGGGTATATTTCGCTTTCCGGCATCCTGACCTTCGGCAAATCGGAGGAGTTGCGGGCGATTGTGAAAGAACTGCCGCTGGAACGCCTGCTGGTGGAAACCGACGCGCCATACCTCGCGCCCATGCCCCATCGCGGAAAAACCTGCGAACCTGCCTTCACGCGGCTGACGGCGGAGATGCTGGCGGAGATACGGGGGCTTTCCTATGAAGCGGTGGCCGCTGCCACCACGGGAAATTTTTTCCGGCTGTTTGGGAAGGTAGTGCGGTAATTATCTGCTGCGCACCAGCTCGGTATTTATCCTTGTATCGGAGCCAAGTTTTTCAAACCGCTTGTTCAGGCCACCCACGACATCCTCCCAGCTTCGGGCGACAACATACCAGTCCGATTGCTGGAAGGTTCGGAAGCCCTGCACAGGGTCATCGTTGTTGAACTGGTGGATATTCCTATTGATTTCATCAAGCTGCTCGCTATCGTTAAGGATGGGAGATGGAGTAATTTCCAGGCCGAGGGGCTGTTTCTTGTCATACTCTGTTTCCCCGTCACCGAGAATACTGCTGAAATGCACACTTAAATGCTCGCGCATCACGCCATAGCACTCCTCAAACACCTGCTGCAGTGCCTCCGCGATGGCCATGCGCTGTGCTGGCGCAAGGGCGACATCTGGATCATAGGAAACAGTTTCGTTGTCGCGGGGAAACCGATCAAAAGGATGATGGGTTTCCAGGCAATTGTAGAAAGCGTCTGTGTCAAAGCTGTTGCTCATCCGTTAATTATAATTAATTCCGCTTTTCATAGCAATCTGAATATTTACACGCCCCTTCTCTCCCGCTATGCTCCGCCGCATGAATGAAGCGAAATCCCATACCATCGTACTGGCATCCGGCGGCACGGGCGGCCATATCTTCCCGGCGGAGGCACTGGCCGAGGCACTGCGTGAGCGCGGCTGGCGCGTCGAGCTTATCACGGATCGGCGTTTCGAGAATTACGGCGGCGCGCTGAAAAACCACCCGTACCATATTCTCCGTTCCAGCATCGTCGGCGGCGGCTTTGTGAAGAAGCTGCGCGGCGTGGTGAACCTGACGCTGAGCTATTTCCAGGCGCGCGCGCTATTGGCGAAAATCCGCCCGGAAGCGGTGGTGGGCTTCGGCGGATACCCTTCCTTCCCCACCATGCTGGCCGCCGTGCACAAGAAATTCCCCACCGTCATTCATGAACAGAATTCCCTGCTGGGGCGCGCGAATTACGTGCTGGCGCGGAAGGTGAACGCCATCGCCACCTCGTTCCCGGAGGTTTCAGGCATCGAGGAAAGCGATATGCCGAAAGTGATGCTCATCGGCAACCCCGTGCGCCCCGCCGTCAAGGCATTGCGCAACATGGAATATCCCCGGTTCACCGACGCGGGGGTGCTGAAAATTCTGGTGACGGGCGGCAGCCAGGGTGCTTCCGTGTTCGGGCGCGTGCTGCCGGAGGCACTCAAGTTGCTGAGTGAGGAAAAACGCCGCCGTATCCGCATCGACCAGCAATGCAGGCCGGCGGATATTGAGGAGGTGCGGAAAGCATATGCCGAGATGGGTGCGAGCGCGGATCTCGCCACGTTTTTCAACGATATTCCGGCGCGGCTGGCGACTTCACATCTGGTGATCGCGCGCGCGGGGGCTTCGACGATTGCGGAACTCGCGGTGGCCGGGCGGCCTGCGGTGCTCGTGCCCTATCCCCACGCGAAGGACGACCATCAAACCGCCAATGCCAACGCGCTCGAAGATGCAGGCGGCGGCTGGCTGATGCCGGAGGAAGCCTTCACCCCGGCGGCACTGGCGGCGAAGCTGGAATCCTTCCTCGCGCTCCCGGACACGCTGAACGAAGCCGCCGCCAAAGCGCGCTCCGTCGGCAACCCGGATGCGGATGTAAAACTCGCGGAAGTGGTGGAGCGCGTCATCGCCTGAATTTGCCAAAGGCAAATTCTAGGGCGATCTCGTGATACAGAGGGAGATGCTCCTAGAATCGCTCTGCGATTCAGGGCATGACGAGTGTGGGGTCGTAAAATGCAGAAACAATTTGCGGTCTACATCATGACGAATAAAAAAGAGGGTGTGCTTTATGTCGGCGTTACGTCTAATCTTCCCCAGCGCGTGTGGCAGCATAAGAATAAGGTAGTGGACGGTTTTACCAAGAAGTATAATTTACATCTGCTTGTGTGGTACGAGCAGCATGAGAATGCCGAAAGTGCAATCCTGCGAGAAAAACGGCTGAAGAAATATCGGAGGGAGGCAAAAATAAAACTGATAGAAAAAGACAATCCGGAATGGAAGGATTTATACGAAGCATTATTTTAGCTGTCATGCCCTGAATCGCAGAGCGATTCTAGGGGCATCTTATGCAAAAGAGGGAGATTGCCCTAGAATTTTGCTTCGCAAAATTCAGGCGATGACGAAGGAAGGAAATGTATGTTGGAAGTTAAAGATTTTGTTAAGACGATACTCACTGAAATTAGCGCAGGAGTAAACGAGGCTTCAAAACAGGTGGAAGCAGAAAATAGTGGTACAAAAATAAATGTGGTCAGTAATAAAAGGTCAAGTTTTTGCTACAATATAACAGAAGTAAATTTTGATTTGGCAGTTACTAGCATAGAAACAGATGCTATAAAATCAGATGGAAAAGCAGGTGCGTCTATTAAGGTATTAAGTGCGGGAGTGAATCAAGAAAAAAGCACTTCTTTTCAAAACAGTAACGTGAGCCGCATTACTTTTTCTGTTGTTTTGGGGTTTCCAGCACACAGCGAGTGGAGTCCTACAGAGCCTACATCTCTCCCACACAGGAAGCATTATGATCAAACCATCTCCTAAAATCTCCACCCCCCGCCCCACGCCCGCCAAATCCATGCCGGTGGATATTGGCATCATCCATTTCGTCGGCATCGGCGGCATCGGGATGAGCGGGATTGCGGAGATTCTGCATAACCTGGGGTATGCGGTGGCGGGGTCGGACGTGGCTGAGAATTATAATGTCGAGCGGCTGCGCAAGCTGGGCATCACCGTGCATATCGGTCAGAAGGCGGAGAATATCGAAGGCGCGGGGGTGGTGGTGAAATCCACCGCCGTGCCGAACGATAATCCGGAGATCGCGGCGGCGCGCGCGCGGCACATCCCGGTGGTAAAACGCGCGGAAATGCTCGCCGAACTCATGCGCCTGAAGGCCACGGTTTCCATCGCGGGTTCGCACGGCAAAACCACCACCACCTCCCTCACCGCGCAGGTGCTGGCGAAAGCGGGGCTGGACCCCACCGTCATTAATGGTGGCATCATCAACGCGTACGGCACGAACGCGCATCTCGGCGCGGGGGAGTGGCTGGTGGCGGAGGCCGACGAATAGGACGGAACCTTCATCAAAATCCCCTCCACCATCGGCATCGTCACGAATATTGACCCGGAGCATATGGATTACTGGGGCAGCTTCGATAATCTGAAGCAGGGCTTCCGCACCTTCATCGAGAACCTGCCGTTTTATGGGTTTGCCGTGGTGTGCGAGGATCACGAGGTGGTGAGCGAAATCGCGCGCGGCATCACGGATCGCCGGGTGATTACCTATGGCGTCACCAGCAAAAACGCCGACGTGCAGGCGAAAAAACTCCGGCAGGATGTGCGCGGCTCCACCTTTGATGTGGCGTTTTCCCCGCGCATTGC
>JAHFPR010000123.1 GCA_023269645.1 Alphaproteobacteria bacterium
TGCCTGCGCCTGCGTTTTCTTAAGAAGCTGATCGGATTTGCGGAGAAGACCCTCGTGGCTTTCGCCGAGCACAACTTGCAGCAGCAGCCGCGCATCCAGCGGAGCCGAGGCGATGCCCGCCTCCCGCAGCCGCGCCGTGCCTTCCTTCAGCAGTGCCCGCGCGGTCGGCATTTATTCCCCGCCCCCATGCCTGGGGGAAGGATCGCTGTTAAAAATCTTTTCTGAAGCGACGACGGCGGATTTCTCCACATCAAAAATCACGTACATCCCCTCGCCCTGGCTTTTCCACGGCTCCAGATAGAGCAGCTTGTCGTTGATCCATTCCACCACCAGCGACGTGCCGCCATGCACCTGGTTGATCTTCAGATGCGTAAGCCCCAGGCGGTTATTGAAAACATAAATGGAAGCCGGGCAATCGCCGTTGCAATCCGATTTCTCATGCTCGCGCACCACGAACCAGTAAAGGCTGTTGGGGGAATAGGTTTTCTCGATGTCCATCACATCTTCACGCGTTTCTCCGGTCGTCACCAGCAGGTTGCCATAGACGGTATCGCTATCCTTGCCGCTGAAGGGGGAATAAAACACCAGCGGAACGCGCGGCTTGCCGCTGATAAGGTTATGCTTCTCCGCCCCCTGCGCCGGGAAGGAGCACAGTACCAGCACCGCTATCAGGAATAATGCGCGTTTGTTTGTCATCCATGCCTCCCGTTATTTCCAGTTATTAGCATACCACATTATAACTCCGCCGTCAGCCTTTCCGCCTGATCCTCGGCAGTGAGGCGTTCGATAAGCTCGTCAATCTCGCCGCCTTTTATAATCGCATCAATCTTGTACAGGGTAAGGTTCACGCGATGATCCGTCACCCGCCCCTGCGGAAAATTATAGGTGCGGATGCGCTCGGAGCGGTCGCCCGTTCCGATCTGGCTTTTGCGGGTAGCGGCGCGCACGGCATCCTTCTGGGCGCGTTCATGATCATAAAGGCGCGATTTCAGCACCCGCAACGCCTTCGCGCGATTCTTGTGCTGGGATTTTTCGTCCTGCATGGAAACGGTCACGCCGGTGGGGATGTGCGTGATGCGCACCGCGCTGTCCGTGGTGTTCACCGATTGCCCGCCGGGGCCGCTGGAGCGGAAAATATCAATCCGCAGGTCTTTATCGTTGATCTGGATGTCCACGTCCTCCGCTTCCGGCAGCACAGCCACCGTGGCGGCGGAAGTGTGGATGCGCCCTTGTGTTTCCGTGGCGGGTACGCGCTGCACACGGTGCACACCCGATTCATATTTCAGACGCTGGAACACGTTGCGCCCTGTCACCGCCGCCGAAACTTCCTTGAAGCCACCTACGTCGGCGGAGGAAGCCTCCAGTATCTCGAATTTCCAGCCCTGACGGTCGGCATAACGCTGGTACATCTCCAGCAGATCGCCCGCGAACAGTGCAGCTTCATCGCCGCCCGTGCCCGCACGAATCTCAAGTATCGCATTCTTTTCATCCGCTTCGTCCTTGGGAAGCAAGGAGATTTTTATATCCTGCTCCAGCGTTGGCAGGCGATGCTTTACCTCGTGGAGTTCCTCCTCCGCCATCGCCTGCATGGCCTTGTCGCTAGCATCGGCAGCGAGCGCCTGAAGCTCCTCCATGCTCTGCCGCGCACTGCGGTATTCATTGATTTTCTCCACGATGGGCGAAAGCGCGGAATATTCCTTCGACACCGTCACAAACTCCTTACCCCCCAGCCCCCCGCCGGAAAGTTTCTCGCCCAACTCCATATGCTTGACGATCAGGGATGTTAGCTTATTTTCAAGGGACATTTTTAAGGTTTCAGGTTCCGGGTTTCACTGTCACCCCGCACTTGTTGCGGGGTTATACTCCTTGTCATTCCCGCACAGGCGGGAATCCAGCGCGTCGCGTCCGCGACGCAAAAGCCTTTTCTAAGAAGGCTGGATGCCAGCCTCCGCTGGCATGACGGGTTAATAATAACTTTTGAGTGTCTCTTCTACTAAATCCTTTAGTGCTTGCGCTGCAATTTCTGTAGGAGGATACGACTTCTCTTCTCCTGTTCGTAAATTCTTTATCTTCATTTCCCCTAAAAATACCATCACAGCATACAATGCGCCCAGTTTATCTGCTTTTGCGAGTTTTTTTCCTAAATTAGATGGAGAAGTAATAATTTCTATCGGAAGATGTTTATTAAGCCCAGCAAGGAAATTACGTATACCTTCGGCAAAACATAGTGTTGCGTTCATTCCTTCCTCATCAAAAGGAAGAAACACAATTGCCGGAGGCTGCTTCGGCATCCTCGCCTCATCCGCCAGCAGCATCAGCCTTTCCACCCCGGCTGCGAAACCGATGGCGGGGGTTTCCGGGCCGCCCATCTGGGTCATCAGGCCATCATAACGACCACCCGCCAGCACGGTATTCTGCGCGCCGGTTTCATCGGAATGGGAAACGAACTCGAACACGGTATGCGAATAATAATCCAGCCCGCGCACGAGATTGGGGTTCTCGACAATATCCCATCCATTCAGCAAGGTTTTCAGCGCACCCAGCACCGCCTCATACCGCGCCCGCGAAACATCATTCAATTCCTCTTTCAGCGTCGGCGCGCCTTTTACAATCTCCTTATCGCCCGCATCCTTGGAATCCAGAATGCGTAGCGGGTTTTTTTCCAGCCGCAGCTTGCTATCTTCGGAAAGCTCCCCTTGATGCGCGCGCAGATAGGCCACCAGCTTTTCGGTGTAACACGCCCTGCTCTCCGCATCACCCAGCGTATTGATGTGCAGCGATACCTTGTCTTTTATCCCAAGCGTTTCCAGAATCCGCGCCGCGAGGGAAATCACCTCCACATCGCTGACGTAATCCGCGCCGCCAAGCCACTCGAAGTTAATCTGGTGGAACTGGCGCTGGCGGCCTTTCTGCGGGCGTTCGTAGCGGAACAGGGGACCGTGGGAAAACAGCTTCAGCGGCAGCCGCTGCTGCAGGCCGTTGGAGATGAACGCGCGCGCGATGCCCGCCGTGAATTCCGGGCGAAGCGTGATGCTCTCGCCGCCCTTGTCGGTGAAGGTGTACATTTCCTTGTTCACCACGTCCGAGGTTTCGCCGAGGGTGCGGCTGAACACCTCCGTAAACTCGAAGATGGGCGTGTGGAACGGCTGGAAGCCATACAGCTCGCCCACTTTCCGCGCGGTATCCACGATGTGCTGGAACTTCCGCGCCTCATCCGGCAACAAATCATGTGTGCCGCGCACGGGCTGGAGTTTTTTACTGGTCATGCTGTTCCTTATCCCCGCAAGATGGAGAGATGGCCGCGTTATATACGATAAATTCCCGGTTGTCATCGGCGCTTTTCAAGGCATGGCGCGATGCTGCGGCGCACCTTGCATAATCGCTGGTCTTTGGCTATCCTGCGCCGATACTCATAAGGAGAGAGCAAATGCCCAGTTTTGACATCGTTTCCAAAACCGATATGCAGGAAGTGGATAACGCCGTAAATTCCGTGGTGCGCGAGATTCAGCAACGCTACGATTTCAAGGGCGGCCATTCCTCGCTCGAACGCAAGGAGGCCGAAATCACCCTCCTCGCCGACGACGACACGCGCCATAAAGCGATGGTGGAGATGCTGAAAGTGCATTTCACGCGCCGGAAGATTGATTCGCGCGTGCTGGATTTCGGCAAGCCGGAAGCGGCTTCCGGCAATATGGTGCGGCAGAAAATCACCGTGCGCCAGGGGATCGCGCAGGAGAAGGCGAAGGAGATCGTGAAGGAAATCAAGGCTGCCAAGATCAAGGTGGAAGCCTCCATCCGGGGCGACGAGCTGCGCGTCACCGGGAAAAAACGCGACGATCTCCAGGCGGCTATTGCGTTCGTGAAGGCACTGCCGCTCGATGTGCCGATGCAGTTCATTAATTTCCGCGATTAGCAGGCACTACGCCCTATCGGTAATGCTGCTGCTCCCACATATCCTCCAGCCGCTCTTTCTCCCAGTAGGGTGTGGGCTGGTCAATGTCGCTGTCGATGGTAAGCCTTACGGGAAGGGATCTTGCCCCCACCTTCATCTCGGATTTCAGATGCAATGACCAGTCCGGCAGGCTGATTTTCGTTTCCAGTGTGCTTTCCTTGAGCGGAAAGGAGCGCATGACAATATCCTTCAGTGAAACAACCCCTTGATCAATCTTGGCTCCACCCGCGATATAATTGAAATCCGTTTCACCCGAAGCCAGGATGCGCGGAACCCAGTATTTTACCTCTTTGATGGATTGCAGCCCCAGAACGCGCTGATCCAGAAGTGCCAGGTTAAACCCTTTCGCCTTAATCCCGCGGGAAACAAAATTGAGATTACCCTGCAGGGTAGAAAACCACTGGGTCACCGTAAATCCGGACATATTGATTCCTCCGGTCAGGTTTATTTTTCCTTCCAGTGCCTCAAACCCGAACAGGTTGCCCAGCATTTCTTTCACATCCGCGTTGGCAATAGCAAATGCGCCGCTGATGGCCGGACGATCCCCGGTCATTATATAGCCTTCCATTTTCATTCTGCTGCCAAAGATCTTGGCGTGACCTTCCTTGATTTGCAGGCGATCTCCCAGAATATCAATATCCATCGCCATATCTTTTGCCGTAAAATTATTATGATGGAATTCGCCCGCCTTGAGGTGCATTTCCCCCTCGAAGCTGGTAAGCCGGGAAGTATCAATAATTTCTTCCGACCACCTGCTGGATGCTTGCTGTTTCGCATCCGCCGGAACGATGCCGAGCAGCGGTTTCAAATCCTGCAGCGTTACTTTTTCCGCTTCTACGGAAATATCCACCTTGGGCTTGAGGAGGCGGTTATCCACCTGTGCCGATAACGCCACCTTGCCGAATATGGAATCAAAGGTGACATCACTGAATTCGGAAAGCCCGCCTCCGACCGCCCCTTTGCCGGAAAAATTCTGCATCACCTGGTTGTTATAACGCAGTTCATCCGCATTAAGTGCCAGATCAAGCCGCTCGAATATCACATCAAGTTTCCGCAATTGATCAAAAATGCTGCGTACCGAACGTATCTCCATCTGCTGTGACGCAGCCTTCCCCTGCGCATCCTGCCCCTGTGCGATGGCCGCCATCGCTGCCATCCGGTCAATATCCAGCAGATTAACGTGCAGCCCCGCAGCCACGACCAGTGCCTTCCTGCCCTGCAGCGATACAGTTCCCTGCACGTGCATTCCTCCCATCTGAAGCGAACTGTCTTTCAGCAAAACATTTTCCGCTGACATGGTCGCCCGGCTCTCGAACTCCACCGGCTTGAAAATTTCCGGCGGAACGCTTGTCGGCTCCTTGCCAAGCCAGGTTAGAAACTCATACAGATTATCGCTCTGCAGCTTGACATCGCCAACAAAATTGCCCTGCCCATCCGGCTGTGATAATGCCTGCATCACCGTCCCCCCCGGAAGATTCTTCAGGCTCACTTCGTGCAGAATAATACTGCTTCTGCTCATTTCCACATCCGCGCGAACATCCTCCAGCTTCTGTTTTTTATACGTCAGTGCCTTGATGGAGGTATCCAGATGTACCTTGATGTCACGGGGGAGCGTTAAATTCGTGAACAGGTCGCCCGTTGCATGGGTAGATTCCGTGTCTGCGCCTTCCTCGTTCGCCGCCGTTTTATCCCGGCTCCCCACAACGCCCGTCAGCATATCTAGATCCAGAGCCTCTCCCTGCATGGCCAAATCCAGCGTGTTGACCGCCCCAAAAGAAATTCCGATATTCATCTTTCCCTTGGCATATGCAGAATTGACCTCTACGTTCTGCAGTGCCGCTTTTTCCTGCGAAATGACAAAATCACCTCCGATAAGGGAGGTATTTTCCCGGAATATGTCGGTAACAAGCCTGGGCAACTCCACACCGCGTATCTGCGAAGCCTTCGCCACGGTGGATTTCAGCTTTCCACGGATAGACCTGCTGCCTTCCGCGCCCTGCACCCGGCCTTCCATAGAGATAGCAGAAGTCCCCAGGTTGATATTGAATGCCACCTTTGGAATATTATCCGTCAGCTTGTCAATGCGCAATTCATAGTCGAGTGGCATCCCCAGCGTTTCGGAAGTAAACACGCCGGAAGCCCGGAACGGCCCCTGCAGGGATCCCGCATGGAAATAGGCACTGTCCAGCA
>JAHFPR010000124.1 GCA_023269645.1 Alphaproteobacteria bacterium
GCCGAGCGCGAAGGAATCTGTCACGTGGCTCCACCATGCGCCCAATCCCCCGTTCCATAAATACGCGGAGGAAAACGGGAAATCCTCATGCACTTTGCTGAGGTCGTTCACGTTGTTGGCAACAAACGTGAACATCAGCGGCAGGAAAAATCCCTTCACCATCCAGTTGCGCGCGTGTTCCGCAAGGTAGCGGCGCGTATCCTTATCCCATTCGCCGCGCAGGATCAGCCGCCCCAGATGCCAGTACGCGCCCTCTGGATGTTCCTGGCGGCTATCCACATACCAGAAATAAAACGGCGCGCCCGCCGCCAGCACATAAAGCGCATAACGCATCGCCTTGAAGGCGCGGTCATAATAACTGCCATATTCCGGAAACAGCCAGTAGACGAAGGCGATGATGGCGAAGGTGACATAAAGCCCCACCAGCTTGACATAGATGCGGTAGCCGTTGGTCTCATGTTTTTTACCGATGCCGGAGGCGGGGTTTTTATAAATTTCTGCGAAGAACAGATCGTAAATCGCAATCGGAAGCGCAGTGGCGAGCATCGCGCACACGGTCAGCCAGACCGGGTCAATCTTCGGGTGGAGGAGGGGCAGGCCGTAAAGCACCGTGAAGAAACCGCACAGCCCCAGGCAATTCACGTAGATGCTGGTTTCGGATTCCGGCCTGGTGACAGGTTTCTGTTCCGGGATTTTCTTCGCCGACGCGCTTTTCTTTGCCATCTGATACCTGCTTTGTATCCGGCTCTTATATACCACGCCGTCGCGCTTGTCATCCTTCCCGGAAGGCTCTACACTTTCGCCATGACACAGAAAACACAGCAGAAACAACGCAAAGAATCTTCCTCTCCCGCAGCAATCCCAGATGATTTCGCGGAAATCTGCCTGAAGCACGCCCTCGCCCACGGCGCGGACGCTGCAGATGTGGTGGTGTTCGAGAACACGGAACTCGCCACGCGCAGGCGCATGGGCAAGCTCGAAATCATGGAACGCTGCGAATCGCGCGGGCTGGGCTTGCGCGTGCTGGTGGAGGGGAAGGGCGGCTACCGGCAGGCCATCGTTTCCGGCAATGATGTGGCGCAAGGCGCGCTTTACGAGCTGGTGGAAAGGGCGGTGAGCATGGCGCGGGTCAGCCCGCCCGACCCGTTTATCGCGCTTGCGGGCAAGGAATTGCTGGCACGGGATACGCCCGATCTGGATGTGCTGGCGGCGGAGGAACCCACGCCCGCGTATCTTCAGGGGCTGGCGGCGGAAGCGGAAGAAGCCGCGCTGGCCGTGAAGAGCATCACCAATTCAGATGGTGCGGAGGCGGGTTACGAACGCTCTGCCGTCACGCTGCTCACCAGCAACGGCTTTTCCGGCGTTTTCGCGGGAACGTCGTTTTCGCTCTCCGTTTCGGTGGTGGCGGGCAAGGGGACGGGCATGGAAACCGATTTCGATTACCACACGGCGCGCCACGCGGAGGATTTGCTCTCCGCCGCCGCGCTGGGAAAAAATGCCGGGGAGCGCGCGGTGAAGCGTCTGCATCCGAAGAAAATGGGTACGGGGAATTTTCCGGTGGTGTTCGAGCCGAGGGTGGCGCGCGGGCTGCTGGGCTGCTTCGCCGGGGCGATCTGCGGGGATGCCGTGGCGCGCGGCACGAGCTTTCTGAAGGAATCCCTCGGCAAGCCGGTGTTCGCGCGCGGGATAACTATTATTGACGATCCGCTTGTGAAGCGCGGCCTCGCCTCCGAGCCGTTCGACGCGGAAGGCGTGCGCGGCAAAAAACGCGCGCTGATCGAGGACGGCGTGCTGCAAACCTGGCTGCTGGATATGCGCTCCGCCAAGCAGCTTGGGCTGGTGACGACCGGCCGCGCCGCGCGGGGGCTTGCCTCGCCGCCTTCGCCGGGCGCGACGAACCTGCATCTGGAAGCGGGCGCGCTTTCCCCGGAAGAACTGATGGCGGACATCGCGGAGGGTTTTTACGTCACCGACACGTTCGGCATGGGCATCAACGGCGTGACGGGCGATTACAGCCAGGGCGCGTCCGGCTTCTGGATCGCGCGCGGAAAACTCACCCACGCCGTGAGCGAAATGACCATCGCCGGGAATTTGCGTGATATGTTCCTGCGCCTCACCCCCGCCTCCGATTTGATTTGCCGCGACGCTATTAATGCACCGACGGTGAGGGTGGAGGGGATGATGGTGGCGGGGGTTTGATTGTCACCCCGCACTTGTTGCGGGGTTATCGTCATTCCCGCGCAGGCGGGAATCTAGGGATAAGAACTATGACACTAGAGATATTTCCAGAAAATTTCCTTCGGCTTTATGGTGGCGAAGAGTCATTGCGCTTAAAAAACATTGAAGAAATTATAAATGACGAAGCACTGTTATTGCACGCCCATGCCATAGAATGCGCTATGGATACTATTAAGTATTTTACACAGGCATCTTCTAAAGAAGATAATAATCAGTTAGTTATTCAGTGGTTGGGATGTCGCATATTTAATGCAAGTGCCTCTGCATTAAAATTACTATTATCGGGATACTATCAGGCATCAGCACTACAACAGCGCGATCTATTGGAGATGGCTTTCCTATTGGATTATTTTTCTATTGATAAAAACTTCATTACCGAATGGACAAAAAAAGAAACAGAAAAAGAGTTTCGTAACAAGTTTCGCCCAGTAAATGTAAGAGAGGCTCTAAGAAAAAGAGATAATTTTACTGAGTGCAAACGTACAGAAAGATACGATTTTCTATGTAAGTTAGCAGGACATCCCACTTATGAAGGATTTCGTATGCTGACTATAGTTCCTGGCGGAGATGCTCGTATTGGGCCGTTTGATGATACAAAAGCAATGGCCGCTACTCTGGTAGAGCTGGCAAGAACTATGATTGAAGCATCAGAGCACTTCCAACATTTTTTTGAGCACCGGAATGATACAGATATAAAGCAAAAATTTCTTTCTTATGAGAATAAAGTGAAGTGGTTTGAAAGGTTTTATAGTCGTCCTCTTGATAGGGAGTTTTTAGAAGAGATGTGCGCGGCACTTATAGGGGAGAATGTTTAGCAATGGATTCCCGCCTTCGCGGGAATGGTGATAACGAGTTAGGCGTGTCATGCCGTCGTATGACGGCATCCGGTTTGCCAGACCCCGGCCAGCTTTTCCAAACAAAGGTTGGCCGGGGTGACAGGCTGGATTGCTTCGCGGTGCTCGCAATGACGATAATCCCGTGTACCAAGTGCGGGGTGACATTCTCCCCGCATCCCCCTCTAAACCCCCGCTGTCTTTGCCACCATCCTCTAGAGATCGAACACAATCCTCAGGGCTTCCTTGATGCCGTTGAGGTAACGCTTTTCCAGCGCGCCCTGGCGGTTGGCGATGCGGGAGGTATCTACCGCGCGCATCTGCTTGAGGTTGATGTGGCGATCCTTATCCAGCCCGTTGCTTTTGGTTGGCGTGATGTTGACGGCGAACGGCCAATCCTTGTGCCCCGGCAGGATGGGGGCGATAATCACGGTGTGCGACCCCGCATTCACACTATCCGCCTGCAGGATAACGCAGGGACGCTTCTTCTGGGTTTCCGCGCCGCGTGTCGGTTCCAGATCAACCCAGCGGATTTCAAGCTGGCGGAGGGTGCTCATTCCAGCCCGTCCAGCAGGGTTGCATCCCACGCCGCCAGCTCCTTCCGGTAATCCGCATCTTCCGCTTCCTCGCGGTTGGCCTGAAGCAGCTTCTTTTCCAGGCTGCGCTTCTTTTCTTCCCGCAGCAGGCGGCTGATGTAGGCACTCCGGTTGTTGCCCGCGCTGGCGCGCAGGAAA
The DNA here is from genome assembly GCA_023269645.1 of Alphaproteobacteria bacterium. Classification (GTDB taxonomy): domain Bacteria; phylum Pseudomonadota; class Alphaproteobacteria; order Rickettsiales; family UBA8987; genus JAHFPR01. The sequence continues at coordinate 3,806 of JAHFPR010000124.1, forward strand.
TCAAAGGCTTCGCCATCCAGCGTGAATGTTGCGCGTTCGGTCATAATGTGCTCTCCAGATATGATTATTGTATCATATGTTATAGTATGATTCAAGGTATGATTAATTTCCCCTTTACCTCCCTTGATTCCTCCTCTAAAAATCCGCTCCATGACCAGAAAACATATCCTCGTGCTGCCCGGTGAGAGGATAGAGGGGATGATGGTGGCGGGGGTTTAGTATTTTCCTACCCTGGCCAAACATAAGCGTGTTAATTATCGTGTTACTTACATAATTAACCCGATGACGTACAATCGCGGTGAAATCCGGTGTGCAGGTTCAAAACCAGCTTGCCAACGTCCGCCAACTGCCGACACCATAATAATCCCATGCTCCGCCTCACCGAAATCAAACTCCCGCTTGATCATCCTCCAGAAGCGATTGCCGGGGCGGCCATTGCCCGCCTTGGCATCGCCCCGCACGACCTGATTTCCTGCACGGTATATCGCCGCGCGCATGATGCACGCAGGAAATCCGGCATCGCGCTGATTTATTCGCTCGACGTGGCGGTGAGGGATGAAGCCGCCGCGCTGAAGCATTTTGCCGGAGACGTGCGTGTTCAGCCATCACCGGATACCGATTACCGCTTCGTCGCCCGCGCGCCGGAGCATCTTTCCGCGCGCCCCATTGTCATCGGTACGGGGCCGTGCGGGCTGTTTGCCGCGCTGGTGCTGGCGCAGATGGGATTCAGGCCGATTCTCCTGGAGCGCGGCAAGGTGGTGCGGGAGCGCACGAAGGATACGTGGGGGCTGTGGCGTAAATCCGTGCTCAATCCCGAATCTAACGTGCAATACGGCGAAGGCGGCGCAGGCACGTTTTCCGACGGCAAGCTCTATAGCCAGATCAAGGATCCGCGTCATCTTGGCCGCAAGGTTCTAACCGAGTTCGTGAAGGCGGAAGCACCGCCGGAAATCCTGACCGAAGCGAAGCCGCATATCGGCACGTTCCGCCTGGTGAAGATGGTGGAGAACATCCGCGCAACCATCGAGGCACTCGGCGGTGAATACCGCTTTGAAAGCCGCGTGACCGACCTCGACATTGATGATGAACGCCGCGTGCGTGGTGTGCGGCTTGCCAGCGGCGAGCATATTGCCGCAGATCATGTTGTGCTCGCCATCGGCCACAGCGCACGCGATACCTTCCAGATGCTGGAAGATCGCGGTGTTCATCTGGAAGCCAAGCCTTTCTCCGTCGGCTTCCGCATTGAACATCCGCAATCGCTCATTGATGCGGCGCGGTTCGGCAAGTTCGCGGGCAATCCTGTTTTGGGCGCGGCGGATTACAAGCTGGTGCATCATGCCTCGAACGGGCGCGATGTGTACAGTTTCTGTATGTGCCCAGGCGGGACAGTGGTGGCCGCCACCTCCGAGGAAGGGCGCGTTGTCACCAACGGCATGAGCCAGTATTCGCGCAATGAGCGGAACGCCAATGCGGGCATCGTCGTCAGCATCACGCCAGGCGATTATCCGGCCAAAGATTATCAAGAGGGGGCACTGGCGGGTGTCGCGTTCCAGCGCAAGTGGGAATCAGCGGCGTTCGTAGCTGGCGGCAGCACATATGCCGCACCCGCGCAGCGCGTGGGAGATTTTATCGCCGGAGTGCCCTCCACGTACCTGGGCAGCGTCATCCCTTCCTACAAACCGGGCGTGATGCCGACCGATCTTTCCCCATGCCTTCCCGATTACGCCATCGAAGCCATCCGTGAGGCACTCCCCGCTTTCGGGCGGCAGATACACGGCTTTGATATGGCGGATGCGGTGTTGACCGGCGTGGAAACGCGCACCTCCTCGCCCATCCGCATCACGCGCGATGAAACATTCCAGAGCCTGAACACGAAGGGATTATTTCCCGCCGGTGAAGGTGCGGGCTATGCAGGCGGCATTCTCTCGGCGGGCGTGGACGGCATTAAAATCGCCGAGGCCGTGGCAAAAAGCGTGCTGGCAGGCTGATTCACGTCGGCAGTTCACCGGGCTGTGCCTGCATGGTCATGCGCGCACCGCAGGTTTGAAAATGCTTAACAGTTGCGGTGGTTTTCCGAGAAACCGCTTGTCTTTGCGAGGACTCCGCGCTATGCATCAGCTATTCTTTTCGGCTGCTCGCGTGGCGGAACTGGTAGACGCAACGGACTTAGAAAATTGAGTGCTCCGGCGGAAACGCCGGAAGTAGAACTGCTCAAATTCGGGGAACGCCTCCAGCCCATACTTTGCAGGTGTGCTGATGCCAATCCCGAGCCAAGCCTTGAGGAAACTCAGGGAAGGTGTAGAGACTAGACGGGCAGCACCTGTG
>JAHFPR010000125.1:0-4679 GCA_023269645.1 Alphaproteobacteria bacterium
GATACTATGCCGGAGTTCCGGGGTTTCGTCCAGCCCTTCCAGCAGCGCGCGCACCCACTTGGGCACAGTCGCGCCGCACATCGCGCTGAAGGTGAGCAATTGCTTGAAATTGGCCACCAGCACGATACCTGGTACGATGGGAACCTTTATTCCAGCCTTGCGCGCGCGTTCCACGAAGGAAAAATACACGTCCACATCGAAAAAATATTGCGTGATGGCGCGGGTTGCGCCCGCATCAATTTTTTCCTTGAGGTACGCGAGATCGGCCTCAGCACTTGTAGCTTCCGGGTGGGTTTCCGGAAAACAGGCGACGCTGATCTCAAAATCCGCAATTTTTTTCAGGCCGCGCACCAGATCTGCCGAATGGCGATACCCCTCCGGATGCGGGGTGAAATGCGGGCTGTCGGCAGGCGGATCACCGCGCAGTGCCACGATATGCCGGATACCGTCCGCCCAGTATTGCCGCGCGATGGTATCAATTTCTGCCCGGCTCGCGCCGACGCAGGTGAGGTGCGCCGCCGGAGCCAGCGAAGTTTCCTGCCGGATGCGCCGGACAGTCTGATGCGTGCGTTCCCGCGTACTGCCCCCCGCGCCGTAGGTCACGGAAACGAACGCAGGCTTGAGCGGCTCCAGCGTGCGGATGGTCTGCCACAGCGCGGCTTCGGCTTCCTGCGTTTTCGGGGGGAAAAACTCGAAAGATACCGTGGGGGGCGGAAGGGCGAGGAACTCCTCGAAGCGGGCAAGGCGCAAATCTGGCGGAACGGAGAGGCTCATGAAACATCCATAATCTATAAAATTCCTCCCGTAAAGCCGCTTAGTACTATCCTGATCTCGTCATCGCCTGAATCCGCATAGCGGATTCTAGGGCGATCCATCTATCAGTATATTCGCGGCGGGATGGTTGCCCCTAGAATCGCTGTGCGATTCAGGGCATGACGGAGAAACGGAACCAAACCGTGTCTTTTTTGCTACGGTGGTGTGCCCGATGATGAATCCGGCCTTCGCCCGGTGGGTTAAGCCTTTAGTTTTTACCCGGATAAGACTAAGACAGCTAGGCCTTTCTATTACTATGCGGTTATGGTATAGTGCTGGCGGGCTTGGGAATTTGAAAAACCGGGAGAATCTATGCGTGATATGAAAAAATCGCTGGCGTTCGCGCTGGGGGTGATGGTGCTTGCTGGCAATGCCTCTGTTGCCTGTGTTGCGGATGCGCTTGCGGCGGATGCGCTTAAGGAATCAGAAGCGTCTTCATCCGCTTCATCCGCGCCCGGAGCCACCAAGGCAGTGGTGATTACCGCGAAAGAAAAGAAAACCGCCAAAAAACAGGTAAAGGAACAGGCCGCAGAGGAAAATCTTGTGGGCGATCCGGCGGAAGGCTTCAACCGTGGTATTTATGGCTTCAACGATGCGCTGGATACGGCGGTGGTTGCTCCCGTATCGCGCGGATACCGGGCTGCGGTTCCGGCTTACGCGCGCAATCGTGTCAGCAGCGCGCTTGGCAATCTGGGCGAACCGGTGAATTTCCTGAATGCGGCACTGCAGGGGGATGTGGAAAACGTGTTCACGTGCTTCTGGCGTTTCGTGATTAACACAACGGTGGGCATCGGCGGCCTTTATGACGTGGCGGGTGAAGCCGGCCTCAAGCCCGTGAAGGAAGATTTTGGGCAGACGCTCGGCGCGTGGGGCGTGGATAATGGCGCGTACATCATGCTGCCGGTGCTTGGCCCCAGCACGGCGCGGGATACGGTGGGGCTGGTGGTGGATACGCTCACCAACCCGTTCACCTACCTCACCACGCCTGTGGTGGTGACCATCAAGGTGACCGAAGGCATTGATAAACGCGAAGGACTGCTGGATCTCACGGACGAAATCCAGCGCACCTCGTTTGATCCCTATTCCACCATCAAGAGCACCTATATCCAGCATCGCAAGAGCCAGGTGGACAATTACGAATAATCGGTATACCTAGCGAATCGTGTTCATCCATCAGGGAGATGCCATGCGTGCGAAGACATTTATAACATTGACTGCCTTATCCGTTCTTGCCACAGCCCTGCCGGGGATGGCCGCAGCAGAGGACGCCTCTTCCGCGCCCGTGCAGAAAGATGCCGCGAAGCAGGCGGGCAGTGCTGCGGAGGAAGATATTGCCGTCAGCTCGGATAAGGGTGCGAAGAATTTTGTCGTCGGGATAAGCGATAAAGTGTTCAAGGTGATGAACTCGCAAACTTTCTCGGCAGAAAAGAAAGAAAGCGTCCTCGCCGACATTTTTAACAAATACGTGGATACAAAGTGGATGGGCACGTTCGTGCTGGGGCGGTATATGCAGCAGCTTTCGCCGGAGCAGAAAAAGCATTACCTGGAACTTTATCACGACTATATGATCCACAGTTATGTCCCGCGCTTCCGCGATTACACGGGCAGGGATTATGAAATCCTCCGTACGGAGGAAAAAACAAACGGCGAGGTGGTGGTGCAGGTGCGCCTGAAAAGCATGAAAGGATCGGAGCCGGATGTGAACGCCTATTACCGCCTGCACAAAACGGATGGCACGTATAAGGTCATTGATTTTTCCGGCGAAGGGGTGAGCATGATCACCACCCAGCGGTCTGATTTCGGCGGGATGATCTCCCAGAAAGGTGTGGAGCATTTCCTGGAGCGTCTGGAAGCCAAGGTGAAAAGTCAGGCGAAGGAATGATATAGTCATCCAACGTCATTCTCGTGCCCATCTTCACAAGAAAGAACCGCAATTATCCCCTTGAAACAAGTAAAGCTGTCATCGCCCGAATCGCGTAGCGATTATAGGGCGATCCATTCTTTCGGAAGGCATGGATTCCCCTATACTTTTTGCTCACGCAAAAAGTCGGGGCATGACGGGGTACTTGCTTCAAGGGGATATATGCCGAAAGAACTGGCGGGAATCCCGATGTCACCCCGTCGAATGACGGGGTCTGGCCTCCGGATGCCGTCATGCAACGGCATGACAAAGTATGGATTTCCCCCAGTTCTTTCCGGCAAAGGCTGGCGGGAAGACGAATCATCGTTTCTTTTCAAAGAAGTGCCTGAGCATTTCCGCCGCTTTCCGCTCCTGAATGCCGCTGTAAACTTCCGGCGCGTGATGGCAGGAGGAACTCCCGAAAATACGCGGCCCATGCTCCACCCCGCCGCCTTTGGGGTCGGAGGCCGCGTAATATAGCCGCTCCAGCCGCGCGAAACTGATTGCCTGCGCGCACATCGGGCAAGGCTCCAGCGTCACGTATATATCGCATCCGGTGAGTCGCTCTGCCCCCAGCGCGGCACAGGCGGCCTCAATCACCAGCATTTCCGCGTGGGCAGCGGGGTTGCGCAGCTCCCGCATCCGGTTGCTGCAGGCCGCGATCACGCACCCCTTCTCCCGCAGCACAATCACCGCACCGACGGGGACTTCGTCCCGTTTTGCGGCTTCCTCCGCCTGGGCGAGTGCCAGTTCCATGAAGGGAGATGGTATCATGCAAGTGCCTCCGCAATGGCGAATGCCCGCCTGTTTCCCGCCACATCGTGCACGCGGAGATACTCCACGCCTTGCTGCATGAGGAAGGCGGAAACCACCTGCGTTTCCACCCCGCGCCCGCCCGCCGGGGTATCGGTGAACCGGGCAAGGAAAGATTTTTCCGAATGCCCGACCAGTATTGGCACACCCAGCCGCCTGAATGCAGAAATACGGCGGATGAGCACCAGCGATTGCTCCGGAGTTTTACCGAAGCCGATACCAGGATCAAAAATGAGCCGCGCCCGCGTGATGCCGCATTTTTCCAGCAGGGCGAAGCGGGCTTCCGCCCAGCGTAGCAATTCTTCCACCGGGTTGCAGTTCGGCAGCAGCGTTATTTTTTTATCTGCCGGAATACCGAGGCTGTGCATGACAACAAGTTGCGCGGTGCTTTCCGCTGCTGCTTCCAGCATCGCGGGGTTGGAAAATCCGGAAACATCATTGATCCATGCGGGGTGATATTCCGCTGCATTCCGGATGGTTTCGGCGTGGCGCGTATCCAGGCTGATCTGCGCCTGCGGCAGATGTGCGCGGATTATCTCCAGCACCGGATGCAGGCGCTGCCATTCTTCCTCAGGTGCAAGCGGTGCAGCACCCGGCCTGGTGGATTCCGCGCCGATGTCCAGGATTGCTGCACCTTCCGCAAGCAATGCCTGCGCCCGCGCGAGTGCTGTTTCCGGTGTGGCATAGCGTCCACCGTCGGTGAAGGAATCGGGGGTGATGTTCAGGATGCCGACGAGCAGGGTCATTTGAATGCAAGCCTTGAATCTGTGCGGATTGCCGGGGGCGTTCCGTGCGCGGTGAGTTGCTTTAATAACACGCTTGCCGTATTGTTTGTGCCGGGATAGCACCATGCGGGCAGAATTTCTGCAAGCGGCTGGAGCACGAACGCGCGTTCCGAAATACCGGGATGGGGCAGGGTGAGGGCGGGGTCGTTCATCACCATGTCATGGTATGCCAGCATATCAATATCCACCGTGCGCGGCGACCAGGCGGGATGCTTCGCCGCCCGGCCAAGTGCCGCTTCTATCTCTGCGCAACGGTGCAACAGCGCGCGCGGTTCCTGTTTCGTTTCGCCCGCAATCACAAGGTTGAGGTAGGGCATATCCCAGCTTTCCGGCGCATCCGGTGGAAGCATCGCGGGGGATGCATAAAC
>JAHFPR010000125.1:4689-6095 GCA_023269645.1 Alphaproteobacteria bacterium
CATAAACGGAGGAAACGCGCGTGATGGCCATAGTTTCCGAGAGAAGCCGGAGTGCCCGCGAAAGATGGGATAAACGATCCCCCAGATTTGATCCGAGGCCAAGGAGTATCACGGCCTTAATCCCGCGTTTCGTGCGGAACGAGCTTCTCGATTTCCTTCTGCACCAGTTCCCGCACGAGAATGGGAAGATTCTCATCTAGCCACGCGGAGAGCATGGGCTTCAGTGCCTCAATCACCAGATCTTCCACCGTTTCGCCGGAGCGGAAGAATTTGGATTGCACCTGCGGTTTCGGGATGTTTTTCAGCAGGGATTTCAATGCGGCGGATGCTTCTTCCGCTGGTTCATCGGAAACGAGATGATCTTTATGGGAGGGTTTCGCGGCGATTTTTGGCGCGGGTTTCGGCGCAGGCTCCAGGATTTCTTCTGCCACGGGTTCCTCCTCCACGATTGCTTCCACAGGTTCTTCCGCCACGGGTTCCGGTGCAGGCGCAGGCATTGGAGCAGGCGCGGGAGGTGGCGCAGTGGCGACCGATGGTGCGGGTACAGATTCCGGCGTGGTTTCTTCCTCCAGTGCCGCATCAATATCCTGAAGCACATCCACTCCGGAAGGCTCTGTCGGCTTGACCACCTGCGTCAGCTCCAGCACTTCGTCATCCACGTGCGCGGGCGCGCCTGGCTCGGCTTTCTCCGCGATGATGTCGCGGATGGAATGCAGGATTTCCTCCATCGAGGATTCATCCTGTTTGGCTCCCGGTTGATCGGGAGTGGTGGATTTTTTATCGGCTTTTGCGGCCATAGTGACCCCTTGATTACCCCGGTGCAGCGAATATACCGCTACCCATTAATTATCATAACACATAAAAAATCCGATACAACAGTAAGTAAGGGAGGAAGGGGAATATGGGTGCAGGGAGGCAAAGGATTTTCCGAAGGTGTGCTTTTTTCCTTACACCTTCACCTGATGGTATTCTCCCCCGCAGGCGGGGGAGGCAGTAAATCCGAGCGAGTTTACTCGCCGGATTTGCGGAGGGGGTATGCTCTCTCGGCAAGCAGGAACCCCCTCCGGATTTGGTAAACTCACTTCGTTCGTTAACCAAATCCTCCTCCCCCGCAGGCGGAGGAGGAGGTACTAAAATCCGATGAACTGGTACTTCACGCTGTTGTAAACTTTTGCGGGATCGTAGTATTTTACCGACAGGTTCAGGCCTTCCGCCGTCAGATCGCCCATTGCGGCGAGCGCGTTATAGGTGGCCTGCGCGAGATTGCGCTCCGCCGTGGCCAGATCAATCTGGGTCTGGAACAGGTCGCGCTCCTGATCCAGCACATTCTGGATGGTGCGGGATCCATATTGCTGCTCCTTCTTGACCCCATCGAGTGCTGTTTCCGCCGAGGAAACCGCCACGCT
>JAHFPR010000126.1:0-4715 GCA_023269645.1 Alphaproteobacteria bacterium
ACAAGCCGGGAATTATTCTGGATTATGATGAAAAAGGGGATCTCATGGGGTTGGAAATCCTTGATGCCTCGCGCCGGATACCAGATGTTACCAGCGTTCATTTTCAGGTCGCTTCTTCTGATTATCCCAACCGTCCTCACGTGTAGTTTCTGCTATGACATCCGCCACAACTACCATCACCTATAATGACGCGATCGTCCGCAAGTTTACCATTGCGGCGGTGTTCTGGGGACTTGTTGGATTTTCCGCCGGGGTGTTTATCGCGCTGGAGCTGGCGTTCCCGGCACTCAACTTCAACTACCATTTCAATTTCGGGCGTTTCCGGCCATTCCACACCACTGCGGTGGTATTCGCGTTTGGCGGGAATGTGCTGCTCGGCACGAGCTTCTATGTAGTCCAGCGCACCTGTCGCACACGGCTGTGGGGCGGAGGGCTGGCGGATTTCATCTTCTGGGGGTTCCAGCTTTTCCTGGTGATGGCACTTTCCGGATATCCGTTCGGCATCACGCAGGGCAAGGAATACGCCGAACCGGAATGGTACGCCGATCTGTGGCTGACTGTCGTATGGGTCGCCTACCTGGTTATCTTCCTGATGACGCTCCGCCAGCGCAAGGAGCCGCACATCTATGTCGCCAACTGGTTTTACCTCGCGTTTATTGTTACCATCGCCGTGCTTCACCTCGTTAATAACGTGGGGATTCCGGTTGCCATCAATTCCACGCGAAGTTACTCTCTGTGGGGCGGTGTGCAGAGTGCCATGATCCAGTGGTGGTACGGGCATAATGCGGTGGGTTTCTGGCTTACGGCGGGCTTCCTCGGTATCATGTATTATTTTGTGCCGAAGCAGGCCGGGCGGCCTGTGTATTCCTATCGGCTTTCCATCGTCCATTTCTGGTCGCTGATTTTCATGTATATCTGGGCGGGGCCGCACCATCTGCATTATACCTCGCTTCCGGACTGGGCGGGCACACTGGGCATGACCTTCTCCATCATGCTGTGGATGCCCTCCTGGGGCGGGATGCTCAACGGCATGATGACCCTCAACGGCGCATGGTACAAGCTGCGGGAAGACCCCATCCTGAAATTCCTCATTATCGCGGTGGCCTTCTATGGCATGAGCACTTTCGAGGGGCCGGTGATGTCCATCAAAACCGTGAATGCACTCAGCCATTATACGGATTGGACGGTCGGCCATGTGCATTCCGGTGCACTGGGCTGGGTAGGGTTCATCAGCTTTGGTGCAATTTACCATATGGTTCCGCGACTGTGGGGCAGGAAGGAGCTTTACTCCATCCGCCTGGTGAACGTGCATCTGTGGGTGGCGACCATCGGCATCGTGCTGTATATCGTGGCGATGTGGGTATCCGGCATCATGCAGGGGCTGATGTGGCGATCCTATAACGATATGGGCTTCCTGCAATATTCCTTCGTGGAAACGGTGCAGGCAATGCATCCGTTCTATTTCATCCGTGCGCTGGGCGGCATCATGTATCTGACAGGCGGCATCATCATGGCGTATAACATTTACAAGACCATCCACTCCACCGTGCAGGTGGACGGGCGGGATAACGTGCTCGTGCCTGCGGTTGCGGGAACATAGGGAGTGTTATGAACCTCACGGAACTCAAAAACCGCCGCGCTGAAATACTCGCCATCGCTGCCGATAACGGTGTCAGCGACATCCGCGTGTTCGGCTCGGTGGCAAGGGGAGGGGAGAAGAAAGGCAGCGACGTGGATTTGCTCGTGCACTTCAACCCCGGCGCAGGGTGGGGATATTTCGGCTTCCGCCCGGAGATGGAGGATTTACTTGGTTGCAAGGTAGACGTGGTATCGGATGATGCCATTAACCCCTACATAAGGGAGAATATACTCAAAGAAGCTATACCGTTGTTTGATGTATGAGCCGGGACACACTTTATTTGCATCATATCCTTGATGCTCTTGCAAATGTCCGCCAGCATGAGGACATGAGAAAAACTCATGATTTTACTGCTGTGCGAGCGATTATTTTTGAGTTGATAACTATGGGTGCAGCCGCGCGAAAAGTTTCCGATGCCACGCGGAAACGCTACCCTGATGTTCCGTGGCAGAAAATCATTGGTGCGCGAAACATTATGGTGCATGAATATGATGACATTAGCTATGTTGCCGTAAATGAGATCGTGGAAAACCATTTATCTCCTCTAGAAATGCAGTTAAAAGTTATTCTGAAAGAACTGGAATCGTAGATCATGTCGCTCTGGAAACATCACGAGAAATTTGAACGGAACTCCATACTGCTGTTGATCGGCAGCATCCTGGTGATTTCTGTCGGCGGGCTGGTGGAAATCGTGCCGCTGTTCCGCAAGGAAGTGACCATTGAAAAAGTGAAGGGGATGCGCCCGTATACGCCGCTGGAACTCGCCGGGCGGAATATCTATATCCGCGAAGGCTGCTATAACTGCCATTCCCAGCAGGTGCGCCCGCTGCGGGATGAGGCGGAACGCTACGGCCATTATTCGCTGGCGGCGGAAAGTATGTATGATTTTCCGTTCCAGTGGGGTTCCAAGCGCACGGGGCCGGATCTCGCGCGCGTGGGCGGGAAATATTCGGATGAATGGCATCGTGAGCATTTGAGAGCACCGCGCAGCGTGGTTCCGGAATCCGTTATGCCGAATTATGCATTCCTGGCAAATCAGGGCGTAAACCTGAACGAACTGGCCGATGATTTAAGGACGCTGAAAATCATCGGTGTGCCGTACACGGACGATATGATTGCGAGTGCCTACACGGATGCGGAGGCGCAGGTGCTGCCGGATTCTCCCCAGGCCGAGGCGTTGGTGAAACGCTACGGCGACAAGGTGAAAGTGCGGGATTTTGATGGAAATCCCGGCTTGATCTCGGATATGGACGCGCTGATCGCCTATCTGCAGATGATGGGTACGCTGGTGGATTTCGCGGATTATGACTCCGGCTTTGAGGCGGTGGCGCAGGGAAATTCCGTGCAGGGTGCGGCGCATACTTCGGCAGGAGCGAAGAAATAATGGAATGGATAGCAAAACATTCTCCCGTTATCGGGCTGCTGATTTTTTTCTCGGTGTTTGTGTGGGTACTGGTGCATACCTACTGGCCGGGAAAAAAGAAGGAGTATGATGCTCATGCGTTTATTCCGCTGGAGGATGATGCGGGGGTGGATGCAGTGATAACGGACAGGAATAAAAAGGCGCAGCATGGCGGATGACCACAAGAAAGAGATTGACCAGCTCTCCGGCACGGAAACCACCGGGCATGAGTGGGATGGCATTCAGGAACTCAATAACCCCATGCCGCGCTGGTGGCTGTGGACATTCTTCGTCTGCATTCTGGTTGCCATCTGCTACTGGATATTGTTCCCGGCCTGGCCGATTCCGGGCGGAAACACGAAGGGTATGCTCGGCTGGACAAAGTATAACCGCCTGGCCGAACAGTTGGCGGATGCGCAGGGGAAACAGGAAGTTTTTTTCAAGCAAATCGCGGAGTGGCCGATTGAGAAAATTCCGGGCGACCCCAAGCTCTATGCTTTTGCAGTGGCGGCGGGGCAAGCGGCGTTCAAAAGTAATTGCGTGATGTGCCACGGGCTGGATGCAAGCGGGCAGGGGCGCTACCCCAACCTGAACGACGATGACTGGCTGTGGGGCGAGGGTACGCTTGCGGATATTCAGCAGACGATCACACACGGCATCCGCACGGACGACCCCAAAACACGCTTCTCGGAAATGCCCGCGTTCGGCAAGCAGGGTGTGCTGAAGCCGGAGCAGATTTCTAAAACTGCGGATTTTGTGATTTCCCTGGCGAAGAAACCGGACTGGAACAGCGAAGCCGGCAAGATTTTCAAGGATCAGTGCGTGAGCTGCCACGGCATGGAAGGCAAGGGTGACCGGAAGGTGGGTGTGCCGAATCTGGCGGATGCCATCTGGCTTTATGGGGGCGATAAGGAGAGCATCGTTTACACCATCACCAACGCGCGCAATAACGTGATGCCGAACTGGAACGCGCGGCTTGACCCCAACACCATCAAGGCACTGGCGGTGTATGTGCATTCGCTTGGCGGCGGGAAGTGACAGTTTACTTAGTGGCGAAGCCACTTAGGAAACTGTCATCCTGAGGCCATAGGCCGAAGGATCCACCGCAATGTGAGATCCTTCACTTTGTTCAGGATGACACTACGCCTCTCCTTGAATCCGTAAGGAAAACGCTTATAATTCCCCACGATGAACACTGCCCCCATAAAACTCTTTGAAGGCCGCAAAAAAACCTATCCCAAGAACGTGCGCGGGGGAAGATATCGCCGCATAAAATGGCTGTGCATGGCGGGGCTGTTCGCCATTTATTACCTCACCCCGTGGATGCGTTGGGACAGGGGGCAGAACGAGCCTTCCCAAGCCATCCTTATCAGCCTGAAACTCCGGCGCGCCTTCTTTTTCGATCTCGAAATTTGGCCGCAGGATATTTATTTCCTGGCTGTGCTGATGATTCTGGGAGCGATCGGCCTGTTCTTTGTGACCAGCCTGTTCGGGCGCGTGTGGTGCGGCTATACCTGCCCGCATACGGTGTGGACGGATTCCTTTATCGCGGTGGAGCGGTTTTTTCAGGGGGATCGCAACGAGCGGCTGCGGCTGGATAAAACGCCCTGGAATCTCAATAAATTCTGGCGCAAGGGGGCGACGCACCTCACCTGGCTGGCGATTGGTTTTTCG
>JAHFPR010000126.1:4725-6095 GCA_023269645.1 Alphaproteobacteria bacterium
GCTCATCATCGCCTACGATACCGTGCGCGGGGAGCCTCGCGGCTCGCACAAGCAGGGGGAAAGCTGGGAGGGGCGCGGCCATTGCGTGGATTGCAACCAGTGCGTGGTGGTGTGCCCGCAGGGAATTGACATCCGCAACGGGCTGCAGGTGGAGTGCATCGCGTGCGGGCTGTGCATTGATGCCTGCAACGACATCATGCAGAAAGTCGGGCTTCCGCCGGGGCTGATACGCTACGATACCACCCACAACATCGCCAGCCGCGCCAAGGGATTGGCGGAGAAGTTGCATATTCTCAGGCCGCGCACGGTGTATTACAGTATCCTGCTTTCGCTGGTGGCGGGGGCGTTCCTCTATGGCCTGCTGACGCGCGACCAGCTTACCCTGAACGCGATTCATGATCGGAATCCCCTTTTTGTGCGGCTTTCCGACGGGCGCATCCGCAATGGATATACCATCAAGATACTAAATAAAACAAATGAAAACAGAAGCTACAATATAATAGTTAAAGGAATAGATGCGGCATTGATTATCGGGGGGGCGGGCGGAGCCACACCGGAGAATCTGCTCGTGGAAGCGGATAAGGTTGGCGAATTCCAGGTATTCGTGGTAGCACAGGAAAAGGCGGTGAAAAGCGGGCGTGCTGACATCCAGTTCATGGTGAAGGATAACGCGACCGGCACTACGATCACCCATCCCAGTATGTTTGTGAGCAAAAACAATGGCGGCAACTGATACCAGCGATAGAAGCGGTAGATGGATACCCTGGTACTTCGTGCTGGTGTTCCTTGTGGTGTTTGCGGTAAACGGGTTTTTTATCTATATATCGCTGCATACTTTCACGGGCACGACCATCGAGAATCCTTATCAGCGCGGGCTGGCCTATAACAGTGAGCTGGATCGTGTAGCGGCGCAGAAGGCACTCGGCTGGAAGGGCGAAGTGACGTTCCAGGGCGAGGGGGGCAAGGCGGGGATACTGAGATTCTCCCTGCAGGATGCCAAAGGCCAGCCGATTACTGGCGCAAAAGTGCAGGCGAAACTGGTGCGTCCGATGCAGGATGGCTACGATAATGTGGTGACGCTGGATTCCACCAAAGCGGGTTATGAAGCGAAACTTCAGATGTCGCTTCCGGGCGTGTGGGATGCGTACATCACAGCGGATTATGCCGGGAATGAATACCGCCAGAAGGAGCGGCTAGTGCTCCAGTGAATTCGCCCGCTGCCACGCACACCTGTATCCACTGCGGCGCGGCGAGCGAGCCGGGCAGGGAGTTCTGCTGCAACGGCTGCGCGACGGCGTACCATCTGATTGAGGGGCTGGGGCTTGCGCGTTATTATGCGACGCGGGATGTGTTGCATCCCGGTATTAACA
>JAHFPR010000127.1 GCA_023269645.1 Alphaproteobacteria bacterium
GCTGCATCGGCATCGGCGGCGACCCGGTGAAGGGTACAGAATTCATTGACGTGCTGGAAATGTTCCTGCGCGACCCCGAAACGGAAGCCATCGTGATGATCGGCGAAATCGGCGGCGACGCGGAAGAGCAGGCGGCGGAATTCATCAAGCGCGAGAAGCATAAAAAGCCGATGGTGGGCTTCATCGCGGGGCGCACGGCTCCCCCCGGCAAGCGGATGGGGCACGCAGGGGCGATCGTTTCCGGCGGCAAGGGCGGCGCGGAGGATAAAATCGAGGCGATGCGCTCGGCGGGCATCCGCATTTCCGAATCCCCCTCCGGCCTAGGGCGCACGATGAAGGCACTGCTGGCGGCGTAAGGACTATGGCCAGAAGCATCCGCGAACAGGAAGTAGCCCAGGTATTGGAAGGCAGCGTACTTGTCACCGATATTTCATCTGGAGACAGGCGCGTGGGGGTGTTCTTTCCCGATGAGGCCAGCGGATCCAGAGCCGCAAAGGCCTTGCAAAACTATACGGGCGCGCAGATGAACCTGTTAACGTCCAATAGTGCGAAAGGCACATGGGCTGTTATGCTTCGCAATAACGATCTGCCCGGAGGGGTGGATCAGTTTGTGGAAAATTTTAAGCCCGATGTGCTGGCTGTGCTGGATCTTCCCTATGATTTGCTACCCTCCTGCCGCAGTATTTCCACAGAGAAATACCTGCGGGAAGGCGCGAAAATACATGAACAGATCAGGCGTCATTTCGAGGGGGATGAACCCCTGGAAGGATGGGCGGTTTCCATAAGCCGCGACAATGCCGGAAGGGAACCCGGCGGAAACGAGCGGTAAGGCAGCAGGCGCGGAATCTTGCCGCACCGCACCATCGCAAGTGCTTGACCAGCACCGGGAATGCGCGTACAAACCCTCTCGGCAATCAATCTTGACCGAGGCTTCCCATGACCACCACTTCCCTCCGCAACACCACTGAGCTTTACGGCGCGAACGCCGCCTATATCGGCGAGCTTTATGAACGCTACCTGAATAATCCCGCGTCGGTGGATGCGGAGTGGCGGGCGTTTTTCGCGCAGTATGGCGATTCCGCCAACGATGCAGCAAAGGATTTCGGCGGAGCACCGTGGGTAAAGAATAAAACGCAGGTGATCGGGTTCGAGCCGAAAATCGCGGAGAAGCGCAATCCGAAAAAACCGGGGCGGCGCAAAACGGATGGCAAGGCCGCTTCCGCCACCCCCGCGCAGAGTGCCTCGCTGGATTCCATCCACGCGCATATGCTGATTCGCGCCTACCGTGTGCGCGGGCATCTGCTGGCGCAGCTTGATCCGCTGGGGCTGGCGGTGCGCGAGTCGCATCCGGAGCTTGACCCGGCGCGCTACGGCTTCACGGAAAAAGATTATGACCGCGAGATGTTCCTCGGCGGCTGGCTCGGCCATGAAAAGCTTACCCTGCGCCAGATACTGGAGATTCTCAAGGCAACCTATTCCTCGCACCTGGCCATTGAGTTCATCCACATCCAGTCGCTGGTGCGGAAGGAATGGCTGGAGCAGAAGCTCGAAAGCACACTTTCCCGCCCCACCCTGTCAAAGCAGGAAAAAACCGCCATCCTGCAGAAGCTGGTAGAAGCGGTGGGGTTCGAGGAATTCCTCCACAAGAAATTCCCCGGAACCAAGCGTTTCTCCGCCGAGGGCGGCGAGGCATTGCTCCCCGCAATGGAAGCTGCCGTGGAAACGGCAGCGGCACTCGGCGTGGAGGAAGTGGTGCTGGGGATGCCTCATCGCGGGCGTTTGAACGTGCTCACCGCATTCATGGGCAAGCAATATGTAGCGATGCTCTCGGAGTTCCAGGGCAACCTCGCCACGCCGGACTGGATCAATTCCTCCGGCGACGTGAAATACCATCTCGGCATTTCCACCGATAAAGAATTCGGCGGCAACCGTGTGCATCTTTCACTCACGGCCAACCCCTCGCATCTGGAAGCGGTGAATCCGGTGGTCGTGGGCAAGGTGCGCGCGAAGCAGGATCAGCGTTCCGATGCAAACCGTGAGAAGGTGATGGGGCTGCTGCTCCACGGCGACGCGGCGTTCTGCGGCCAGGGCGTGGTGGCGGAAACACTGGCACTCTCCGACCTGGCCGGCTACACGACCGGCGGCACGGTGCACATTGTGGTGAACAACCAGGTGGGCTTCACCACCGATCCTTCGGGCGGGCATATTTCGCCCTATCCCACGGACGTGGCGATGATGATCCAGGCACCGATTTTCCACGTAAACGGGGACGATCCGGAAGCGGTGGTGCACGCAGCGCGGATTGCCTCGGAATTTCGTCAGAAATTCAAGAAAGATGTTGTCCTCGACATCTGGTGCTACCGCAAGCACGGCCACAACGAGGGCGACGAGCCGCGCTGGACACAGCCGCAGATGTATAAGGTCATTGATTCCAAAAAGAACCCGCGCGATATTTACGCCGAGCGGCTGCAGGCCGAAGGCGTGCTTTCCGTTGCCGAGTTCGAGGCGATGAAGGCCACGTTCTATGCCATGCTGGAGAATGCGCTGGAAGGCTCCAACAGCTATAAGCCCGAAAAGGCGGATATGCTGGAGGGAAAATGGAGTGGCATCCGGGCGGTGGAGGAAGGCGAGAAGCCGAAAATCTCCACCGGCATTCCGGTAACACGCCTGAAGGAACTCGGCGCGAAGATTGCCGCAAAACCAAAGGAAGTCGTGCTGCATAAGGGCGTGGAGCGCGTTCTGGAAGCGCGGCAGCAGATGATCGCAACCGGCGCGGGGCTGGACTGGGCGATGGGCGAGCAGCTCGCTTTCGCCACGCTGCTCACGGAAGGCCATAAGGTGCGGCTTTCGGGGCAGGATGTGATACGCGGCACGTTCTCGCACCGCCATTCCGGGCTGTGGGATCAGGATACGGGCGAGGTTTATTTCCCGCTCAACTATCTGGAAAAAAACCAGTCAGCCTACGAGGCCGTGAACAGCAACCTGTCCGAATTTGCGGTACTCGGCTATGAATATGGCTACAGCCAGGCGGAGCCGAACACACTCACGCTGTGGGAAGGCCAGTTCGGGGATTTCGTGAACGGCGCGCAGACCATCATTGACCAGTTCATCTCCTCAGCGGAGGTGAAATGGCTGCGTCTGTGCGGGCTGGTGATGCTGCTGCCGCACGGCTACGAAGGCCAGGGGCCGGAGCATAGTTCTGGCCGCATCGAGCGGTTTCTGCAGCTTTGCGCGGAGGATAACATGATCGTGGCGAACTGCACCACGCCCGCCAATTATTTCCACCTCCTGCGCCGCCAGATTCTGCGCGATTTCCGCAAGCCACTGATCCTGTTCACCCCGAAATCGCTGCTGCGCCACAAGCGCGCGGTATCCTCGCTCGCGGAAATGGACACAGGCACAGGCTTCCGCCGGGTGTTCCCCGAAGCAGAGAAGATCGGCGCGGCGAACAAGGTACGCAAGCTCCTGCTCTGCACCGGCAAAATCTATTATGAGCTTGTGGAAGCGCGGGAGGCGAAAAAAATCATGGACATCGCCATCGTGCGGCTGGAGCAGCTTTATCCCTTCCCCGCCAGTGCGCTTATCGCGGAACTGAAGAAATACCCGAACGCCGAAGTGCAGTGGGTGCAGGAGGAGCCGGAAAACATGGGCGCGTGGCATTTCCTGGATCGCCGCATCGAAGGCGCGCTGCAGGTTGCGGGCGTTAAAGCGCAGCGGCCTTCGGTCGCCGCCCGCAAGCCCGCCGCCGCCACCGCCTGCGGCTACATGAAAATCTACCAGAAGGAACAGAAAGAACTGGTGGAGAAGGCGTTAAGTTAGTGGTAAGCGTTTAGCGTTGAGAGTTGCGTAAGGAAAGGCTACCGTACACAACTCGAAACCTTTGGCTATTATCACTAAATCTTGACATTATCCCCCCAGGGCAGTAATTGCCAGCACTCAGCTCTCAACTCTAACCACGCAACTCTCATTATGGCCAACACAACTGAAATTCTGGTTCCCACCCTCGGCGAGTCCGTGGCGGAAGCCACCGTCGCCAAATGGTTCAAAACCGCAGGCGAAGCGGTAGCAAAAGACGATCTGCTGGTGGAGCTTGAAACCGATAAGGTAACGCTGGAAGTGAACGCCCTCGCGGCGGGCGCGCTGCAGGAAATCACGGCGAAGGAAGGCTCCAGCGTGAAAGTGGGCGATGTTCTGGGGCTTATCGCGGCGGGCGCGGCGGGGGTTAAATCCGCTCCGAAGGCTGCGGCTCCTGTAAAAGCTCCGGCGGTTGCCGCAGCTTCTGCTCCCGTAGCAGGAGCGACCCAAAAAGATTCCGGCCCCGCCGCGCGCAAGCTACTGGCGGAAACGGGTGTGCAGCCCTCCTCCATCCAGGGCACGGGCAAGGATGGGCGGATTACTAAGGGTGACGTGCTGGCCAAGGGCGATGTGCTCTCTGCTGCCTCCTCGCCTGCCGCGAAGTCCGCCTCCGGGGATCGTGAAACCCGTGTGAAAATGACGCGCCTGCGGGCGGCCATTGCGCGGCGGCTGAAGGAATCGCAGAACACCGCCGCAATGCTCACCACCTTCAACGAGGTGGATATGAGCAATGTGATGGCGTTGCGGAAAAAATATCAGGATAGCTTCCAGCAGCAACACGGGGTAAAGCTCGGCTTCCTGGGCTTTTTCACCAAGGCTGTAGTGAAAGCACTGAAGGAATTTCCCTCCGTGAACGCGGAAATTGATGGCGACGACATCGTCTACAAGAATTATTACGACATCGGCATGGCGGTGGGTACGGAGCAGGGGCTGGTGGTTCCGGTGATCCGCGATTGCGACGCGCGCTCTCTGGCGGGCATCGAATCCGAGCTTGGGCGGCTGGCGAAAAAGGCGCGGGATGGCCAGCTGGGCATGGGCGAAATGCAGGGCGGCACGTTCACCATCACCAATGGCGGGGTGTATGGCTCGATGCTTTCCACGCCCATCATCAACCCCCCGCAGAGTGCCATTCTCGGCCTGCACAACACGGTGCAGCGGCCTGTGGTGATGCCCGACGGCAGCATCGCCGCGCGCCCCATCATGTATCTGGCACTTTCCTATGACCACCGCATCATTGACGGGCGCGAGGCCGTCACCTTCCTGGTGCGCATCAAGGAAGCCATCGAAGACCCGGTACGCCTGCTGCTGGAAGTTTGATTTAGATATGAATCGCGCGCTTGGCTACGGCGAGCGCGGCTTCCTTGATCGCCTCGTGGAGATCGGGGTGGGAGTGACAGGTGCGGGCGATGTCTTCCGCGCTGCCGCCGAACTCCATCGCCGTCACCGCTTCCATGATCATCGTGCCCGCCTGCGCGCCCAGAATGTGCACGCCCAACACGCGATCCGTCTTCGCATCCGCCAGAATCTTCACCAGCCCGTCCGTGTCGCCCATCGTGCGCGCGCGGGAATTGGCGAGGAACGGGAATTTCCCCACACTGTACGCCACGCCCGCCGCTTTCAGCTGCTCCTCGGTTTTGCCGACGGAAGCCAGTTCCGGATTTGTATAAATCACCCCCGGCACGAGGTTGTAATCCACGTGCGGCTTCTGCCCCGCCAGCATTTCCACGCAGGCCACGCCGTCTTCCTCCGCCTTGTGCGCGAGCATCGGGCCGGGGATGAGGTCGCCGATAGCGTAAATTCCGGGGGCACTGGTGGCGTAATGCGCGTCCACCTTCACCCTGCCCCGCTCGTCGAGTGCCACGCCCGCTTCCTTCAGGCCGAGATTCTGCGTATAGGGGCGGCGGCCAATGGCCACCAGCACCGCATCGGCTTTCAGCGTTTCTGCCTTGCCACCTTTCGCGGGTTCGTAAGTCAGCATCACCTCTTTCGCGCCGGATTTGGCGGAAGTGACTTTCGTGCCGAGGATAAATTTCATGCCCTGTTTTTCCAGGATTTTCTGGAACTGCCGGGCGATTTCGGCATCCTGCCCCGGCGTGATACCGTCCAGATATTCGATGACCGTCACCTCCGCGCCGAGCCTGCGCCACACCGAGCCAAGCTCCAGCCCGATCACCCCGCCGCCGATGACCGCCAGCCGCTTCGGCACTTCCGAAAGCGCCAGCCCGCCG
>JAHFPR010000128.1 GCA_023269645.1 Alphaproteobacteria bacterium
GAACGGATAGGTTCCGTGATCCGCATCCAGCATAATCCCCTGCGCGCCCTCGAACAGGATGCGCTTGCCCGCCTTGGCATATTCATCCAGCACCCGCCACACGGGCTTGGCAAACGGAAGGATTTTATCCGCGTAAGAGAGCAGGTATTGCTCTACTTCCCCCGCGCCCACTTCCGCCACGCCGTAGCCGCGCCGCAGCGCATTATGGTGCGCGAGCAAGCCCTCGATGCGCCCGCGCAGATGCTCCTTATCCGCCAGATCGCCCACGCGGATCGCGCGCCGCGCCGCTTTATCCTCGTAGGCGGGGCCGATGCCGCGCCCCGTCGTGCCGATTTTCTTCTCGCCCTTGGCAAGCTCGGTGAGCTGATCCGCCTCCTGATGCAGCGGCAGGATGAGTGCCGCATTCTCCGCAATCATCAGGTTTTCGGGGCTAACAGCCACGCCAAGCTCCCGGATGCTCTCAATTTCCTTGATAAGCGCGGCGGGGTCTACCACCACGCCGTTGCCAATGATGGAAAGTTTCCCAGGCCGCACGATGCCCGAAGGCAGCAGCGAGAGTTTATAGGTTTTGCCATCAATAACGAGCGTATGCCCGGCATTGTGCCCGCCCTGAAAGCGCACGACCACGTCGGCCTTCACCGAAAGCCAGTCCACAATCTTGCCTTTGCCCTCATCGCCCCACTGCGAGCCGATAACGATTACGTTTGCCATATGCGGGAGTTGAGTGGTTAGAGTTGAGAGTTGAGTAATAGGACATATGCGGCGGAATATAACTATCAGGCGGCAAAAATGCTACAAAAACTTCTTAACACTTCCTGATTCGTCGCTTACTATACCCCTCATGAGAATAATTGATTTATTTTCGGGCATTGGCGGTATCAGGCTGGGTTTTGAAGCTCACGGCTGCACCTGCGTGTTTAGTTCGGATTGGGATAAAGATGCACAGGCAATGTATGCAGCGAATTTCGGGCATCTTCCCGAAGGCGACATCACCAGAATCACCCCCGGCACGATACCCGATCACGATATACTCCTCGCAGGTTTCCCCTGCCAACCCTTTAGCATCCTTGGAAAATCGCAAGGATTTGAGGATACACGCGGTACGCTTTTCTTTAACATCGAGGAAATTTTGCGGGTGAAACAACCCTACGCCTTTATGCTGGAAAATGTGAAACAGCTACAAGGGCATGATGGTGGAAAGACCCTTGCAACCATCAAGGAAAAGCTGAAAACCCTTGGGTATTATTTGCACATCAAAGTGCTAAACGCGCTGGATTTCGGTTTGCCTCAAAAACGTGAGAGAATTATTATCGTGGGATTTAAGGAAGATATAGCATTTAGCTTCCCCGCCCCCTCAGGTAAACCCATGCCGTTAAGTGCTATCCTTGAGCCGGAACAGGCGATTGACCAAAGTTTATTCGCCAGCGAAAAAATACGGAATGACAGGATAAAGAAGGTTAAAAAATCTGTGTTCACGCCTTCTGTATGGCATCAGAATAAAGGCGGGAACATTTCCATGTTACCCTATTCCTGTGCATTAAGGGCAGGTGCATCCTATAATTATCTGCTCGTGAATGGAGAGCGGAGGCTATCCCCACGCGAAATGTTGCGGCTGCAAGGCTTTCCGGATAGCTACCGCATCGTAGTTTCGTATCAGGCAATGCGGAAATTGACCGGAAACAGCGTAGCAATCCCCGTGATTAAAGCCATCGCAGGGCAGATGATGGAGGCACTGAAGAAAAAAGAGCCACGGCAACATTCCGCGCCGTATCAGCTCACATTAGAGGAAATCAGCGCATGAGCATCCTGGAGGCTAAAACTGCGCTTGATAAAGTGATTACAAAAAGTCGGGTGCATTTCTACAAGCCGATTCAGATTGCCGAAATTTTATTTCATCACAGAGTTAATAATGCTCCACTGGATGACGTGTTATCCTATAAAAACACTTCCAAAGCATGGCGTGATGAAGTTACCCTTAAACTGGTGGGAAGAGTAAGTACATCCTCTGCACGTTATCAAGATGATCTTTTTAATGCCAATGCCGTTCCACCTGAAGCACTGGGAGCCCTTGCAGCAGAAAATAAACGGAAACATGGTATCGTAGAAGCCTATATTTACCAGCGTTTTTCTGATCGTTTCTCTCAAATGTCGGAAGCCTTGGATTACTGTTCTGCCAATACGCGTCATGATTTTGATATTCTCACCTTCATCCAGCATTTTTATAAACAGGCAGGCCTGAAACGCAGCATAGATAAAATTTACGAAATAATCGTTTACTCGCTTTTTTCCGTTATTATTGAATCACTTGAGACAAAAATAACTCTTTCCATCAATCCTAAAAAAATGGGGCTGCTTGAAGAATTTTCCGACTTTGCCACCATGATAATGGGAATTTCTGTTGCCAACCCTGTTACTATAATGCCCGCCAGAATTTTTAGAATTGGTGTTACCAATGCGGCGGATCGCGGGTTAGATATGATAGCTAACTTCGGGATGGCTATACAGATTAAGCATCTCTCCCTTACAGAAGAACTTGCAGAGAATATCGTCACTTCCGTGATGGCAGATAGAATTGTAATCGTGTGTAAAGAAGGTGAAAAAAATATCATCCTTTCGCTTCTGAATCAAATCGGCTGGAAATCACGCATTCAGAGTATTATCACAGAAAATGACCTTCAAACATGGTATCAGAAGGCATTGCGGGGATCGTACAGCGATATTCTGGGTGACACTATCCTCTCTCGGCTGGCAGAGCAAATCCAACTGGAATTTCCTTCCACTGTGCCGGACGCATTTAATCGCTTTCTCCGTGAAAGAGGGTATAAACCTCCTCAGGATAATTTCTGGAAAATATAGCATTACTAAAGGAACCACACCATGCGCCTCTCCCGCTATTTCCTGCCGCTTCTGAAGGAAGACCCGAAGGAAGCACAGATTGTTCCCCATATCTTCGGCATTGTTGTGGGGCATTGAAGCAGAAAATAGGTAGCTGGAGGAACTATTGACCTACCTTAGTAGAAGCAATCGTTACCTGTGAACGGAAACCATCATAAATCATGATAACATTCCTCAGAAAATCTCTTCCCAATAGAACGTCATGCACCTGCCCCCCGGATTTCAGGTCTACGCCCGTGAACTTACCGTATTGTATAATGTCAAGCTGCGGAATAAGGATGTGTGCCAAATAAACAGGATGCTCTTTTGCACCCGCCACACCGGAGATAGTCACAATATCCACAGTAACAAGCTCCAAGGCTTCTGCCAGATTTCTATCAATGCAGCTATGGCTCGCACCGGAATCAAAGTGCCGGCACGTTACGTGTTTCCTTTACATCTTGGGGCATTTCCGCTCCACAGACCACAACCTGAATGGTTGGTCCCATAAAAACCAGCCGACCATGATCTGCTGCGCCATCGGACGTTGTAAAACTGGCTTCAATAAGAGGCATGGAGAGGCCGAAATGCTACTGAAGCGGGGAGAGATGTGGGGGCATCTTTACCTACCTGCCTGATAAGGTAATGCCCTTTGCCAAACCGCTGTATTGCTTCCTTGGCAGCATTGTCAAGCGTATCAAAAGCCCCCGCCAGCTTGCCGTCCCTAATAACGACAAACTTGCCAAAATGATGCTTCAGCAACTCAACCTTGAGCTTTTCAAAAGCCGCTATTTCATTCTGAAGTGTATCTTGTGTCATCTGTGTCATGATATACTGAGTCCTGCTATTTTTCAATAGGGCACATTATTATGCACAGCCATGAGTGTATGTCAAGACGCACACGGCGGGAAGGGGAGTGCTATCTATTTGAGAACCTACAATAATTTTTCTTGAGCATAAAAAAATAGTGCTTAATATGCTAAAATCTGCAACTTAACCGCTGAAACCACACCATGCGCCTCTCCCGCTATTTCCTGCCGCTCCTGAAAGAAGACCCGAAGGAAGCCCAGATCGTTTCCCATAAGCTGATGCTCCGCGCGGGGCTGATTCGCCAGCAGGCCGCGGGCATCTACACCTGGCTGCCGCTGGGGCTGCGTGCGCTCGATAATGTGGAGCGCATCGTCGCGGATGAGCTGGATAAAGCGGGCTGCGTACGTGTGCTGATGCCGACCCTCCAGCCTACGGAACTCTGGAAGGAATCCGGGCGGTATGATGCGCTGGGGAAGGAAATGCTCCGCTTCAAGGATCGCGCCGACAGGGAACTTCTCTACAGCCCCACCAACGAGGAAATGATCATTGATAATTTCCGGGCGTTCGTGCAGAGCTACAAGGCACTGCCGCTGAATCTCTACCAGATAAACTGGAAATTCCGCGATGAAATCCGCCCGCGTTTCGGCGTGATGCGCGGGCGCGAATTCCTGATGAAGGACGGCTACTCGTTCCACCTCACGCTGGATGACGCGAAGCGCGAATACGCGCAAATGTACGATACCTATCACCGGATTTTCAAGCGGCTTGGCCTCACCTCGATTGCTGTTAGTGCGGATTCCGGGGCAATCGGCGGAAGTTTGAGCCATGAATTCCAGGTCATCGCAGATACCGGCGAGAGCGCGCTCTATTACGATGCGGCATTCGATGACATCCGCGCGGGCAAAGTAGAAATGAGCGGCGAGGAAATGCGGAAACTTTATGCCGCCGCCGATGAACTCCACGTTCCGGAAAAATGTCCTGTGCCGAAAGAAAGATTGCGCGAGGCACGCGGCATTGAAGTCGGGCATATTTTCCTGCTGGGGCGGAAATATACGGACGCGATGGGCGTGGATGTCGCAGGGCCGGACGGCAAACCGACGCGCGTGGAAATGGCGACGTTCGGCATCGGCGTTTCGCGGCTGGTAGCGGCGATTATCGAAGCGCACCATGATAGCAACGGCATCATCTGGCCGGAAGCGGTGACGCCGTTCAAGGTGGGCATCGTGAATCTTAAAGTGGGCGATGCGGGCTGCGATGCCGCGTGCGATGCACTTTATAATGCGCTGGAAAAAGCGGGCGTGGAAACATTGTATGATGACCGCAAGGAATCCGCCGGTTCCAAATTCGCCACGATGGATTTGATCGGCCTGCCCTGGGTGGCCGCCATCGGCCCGCGCGGGGTTGCTTCCGGGACAGTGGAACTCAAAAACCGCACAACGGGCGAGAAGATGGAGCTTTCGGCGGAAGCGGTTGTGACGAAGGTGGCAGGCTAACATAGTCCTGTCACCCCCGCTTTATGCGGGGGTGACAACAACAGGAGAACATCATGACCGATGAACTGAACGTGCGGGATAGCAACGGAACGAAACTGCAGGATGGCGATTCCGTTGCACTCATCAAAGACCTGAAGGTGAAAGGCTCCTCGGTGACGCTGAAGCGCGGAACCATCGTGAAAAATATCAGCCTGACTTCGGACGAGGAAGAAATCGAATGCAACGCCGAAAAGGTGAAGGGGCTGGTGCTCAAAACCTGTTTCCTGAAGAAAGTGTAGGGCATTCTTGCCTTTAGTGTTTACAAGAACTAAAAAATACCGTCATTCCAGCGAAAGCTGGAATCCAGCCAAAGCCGCGTCTGCGGCGGAAAGGCTTTTCGCAGCGTAGACACGCCGCTGCTGGATTCCAGCCAGTCTTCCTACAGATAAGATGGCTGGAATGACGTAAACACTAAAAGCACAAATTCTCCCGGCATTGCTTGCTCTACCCACCAATGAGAAGTACCGCGCTGATTGCCCACTTCCTAGCTGCGAGTAATTATTAAAATCTTTCTTGACAGTGCTGGAAGCCGTTGTATGCTCCACCAATAATTGAGAGTAATTATTATTATCTTATATCAGGGAGTTTTCATGAACGCCACCACGCGCCTCGCTGCTGCTGCCGCCGCCCTCCTCACACTCCCCCTGTTCGCCGCAGCTCCCGCACACGCCGCAGAGAAACTCTACACGCCCTATGTGGAACAGGGCGAATGGGAAGTGGAGTATTTCGGCAATCGCAGCATGGATAAAAACAGCAGCAAGGATAACGCGCAGGCGCATGAGCTTTCGGTCGACTATGCGCCCACCGCATTCTGGCGTGCCGAGGTTG
>JAHFPR010000016.1 GCA_023269645.1 Alphaproteobacteria bacterium
GCTTCTTCAGCGTGCGCACAAGCACGGCGAACACGATGGAAACCGCGATAAGCATCTCCATTGCCAGCACTGTGCCGTGATGGGAAAAATCGTTCATGAGCATGGCATCGTACATTTCCGTGAGTGCCAGCATCACCACGGTGCTTGCGATGGTGGGATAATCCTTCAGGATAACGCGGCGGAGGTTGAATTCCATGCCTTCCGTGGCTTTGGCGAAGCGCGAGATTTCCGGAAGCCAGCGCGGCGTTTCCTTGCAATAGGCTTCATACTGCTCCCCGAATTTCTCGCGCAGATAGGCTTCTTCCGCGAACACGATGCAGTAATAGACGAACACGTAAAATCCCATGCCGAGCACGATCATCGGCAGCGCGCCGTGCAGCAGGAACACGCCCGCGTAAATCAGCAGATTTCCGACATAAAGCGGGTTACGGCTGAGGGTGAACATCCCTTCTGTCACCAGCGTATCGGCATAGACTTTCTTGTTCAGCCCCCCGCGCTTGATGTAGGCATAGCCGATGACAACGCCGCGCATCGCCAGGCCGGAACACGCAATCGCCACGGCCAGTATATCCTTGAATCCCGCCAGTATCGTGCTGCCGAACAGCGTGTGCGCGGGTGCGAACATGAGATAAAGCGCGATCAGGATGACCGGGAACGCCTTATTACGGTATTTGAAGAAGAAATTGCCGATTTTAATCATTCGTGCGTGCATGGAATACTCGTAGGGTTTAAGGATGTAAGGGTGCAAGGATGTAAGGGAAGGGTGCTTACACCCTTAACCCCTTACATCCTTAAACCCTATTTGACAGCGATAATCCCGCAGAAATTATACCAGCGGAAGAACCGCTCGATGTGCTGGAAGCCCGCCCATTTCAGCAGCTCGACATTTTCCTCCATATGGTAGGGGATCAGCACGTTTTCCAGTGCCTGCCGCTTCTGCGTGAGTTCTGTTTCCGAATAGCCGTTGCGCCGCTTGAAATCGTAATAATGATTGATAAACAGGCGGTTGAAGATGGTATCTTCACTGGTCAGCTTCTCCACGATGATGAGCGCGCCCTGGTCGTTCAGGCCGTTATAGAGCATTTTCATCACCCGTTCGCGGAACAATGGCCGCACGAACTGGAGCGTCAGCAGCATGGTGATGGCACTGGCGTTTTCGATATAGAACCCCTCATGGAGATCAGCGCGGACGAACTCTATCTCGCGCGACGTACCGGTTTCCTGCACTTTCCCGCGCGCTTTTTCCAGCATATCCGCAGAATTATCAATGCCGATGAATTTGACGGCAGGGTCAATCACCCTGTCCAGCGCGAGGAGGGTGGTGGCGGTGGAGCAGCCGATGTCGTAAAGGTTGGTGTTGGGCTGCGCGAAATCGGCGGCCAGCTCACAGCTCATCCGCTGGAGTTCCTCATAGAACGGCACGGAACGGCTGACCATATCGTCGAATACGTCCGCCACCTTCGCGTTGAAGGTGAAATCGCCGACCGGTTTCGTATCCTCGAATACCTTGTCCTTTTTCTCGGTCTTGAGCAGTTGTGCGACCGGAATATCCGTGGTTTTCTTCTGTGACATCTGCGTTTTCCGTGTGGTTTAACGGGGCGTATCCTAACGCGGCGGAGGCGCAATGGCAATGAAATATTCCCCTTGCGGGCATGGCACACACCTGATAGTATTTAAGAATAATTCTTAATAGCATTCAACAATAGCGGAGAAAATCAGAATGAAAATAGTGGGTCTAGGGTTACTGGCCGTGGCTTTTATGGCTTCCCCGGTGATGGCGGAGGATGCGCCTGCGGATACCGTTTATACGCTCATCATCAAGGATCATACCTTCACCCCGGATAAGCTGGAAGTGCCTGTGGGAAAGAAGTTCAGGATCACCGTGGATAACCAGGATGCTACCGCCGAGGAGTTTGAAAGCCTTGATCTCAAGCGGGAAAAAGTGATTGCGGGCAAAAGCAAGGGTGTCGTGCTTCTGGGGCCGCTCAATGCCGGGGAATATGCGTTCACCGGTGAATACCATGCGGATACCGCGATGGGTAAGATTGTGGCGAAATGACGGAAAATTTGGCGGCGCAGCCGCTGAGGTTTCCGTCATCCTGAGCAAAGCGAAGGATCTCAGGATAAAGATAAAGGATTCTTCGCTACGCTCAGAATGACAAAGAAAAATCATGTTCCAGGCATTCATCGTCGCGTTCCGCGAAATTCTTGAAATCACGCTGGTGGTCGGCGTGGTGCTGGCCGCCACCAGGGGTGTGCCGAAGCGCGGGCACTGGATTGGGTTGGGAATTTTCCTGGGAGTGATGGGATCGGCACTGGTAGCCGCGTTCACGGAGAGCATTTCGCAGTTCGCCGAGGGCATGGGGCAGGAACTGTTCAATGCCGTGGTGATGCTCACCGTCAGCCTGATGATTGGCTGGACGGCGATCTGGATGCGCTCCCACGCCCGGAAAATGGTGGCGGGCATCCGCGAGAAAAGCGGGAAAATCATTGAGGGCGAGCTGCCGAAAATCACGCTTGCCGCGATTATCGCGCTTGCTGTGTTGCGTGATGGCGCGGAAATCGTGCTGTTCACTTATGGGCTGCTGGCTTCCGGTGAATCGTTCATGTCTGTGATGGGCGGTGCGCTGGGCGGAGTGGCTACCGGCATCCTGATAGGATTCCTGCTCTATGCCGGGTTGCTTTCCATCCCCACAAAATATATTTTCCAGGTGACGACGTGGCTTTTGCTGCTGCTTGCGGCGGGGATGGCCTCGCTGGGTGCGAAATTCCTGGTTTCCGCCGGGTATTTTTCCTCCCTCTCTGCGACGGTGTGGAATTCCTCCGCACTTCTTTCCGAAAACAGTATCGCGGGAAAAATCTTCCAGGCACTGTTCGGCTACAGCGAGCAGCCGATGGAAATCCAGCTTATCTTTTATGTCGCGGTGCTGGCGGGTTTTGCTGCGATGATGCGGGTGTTTTCGCCGAAGAAAGCAGGCAGCAGTAAGTAGCGGTTATTTCCTCGCTACCGCGCGGGATTGGCGCATCCACTGGCGCAGGCGTGTGTGTTCCAGCTTGATGGGCATGATGATCATGGTTCTGCCCTTGTTGTGCAGGCGGCGCTGGAGGATGTAGGCGGTCTGGTTGTGCAACAATTGCGTGATGAAGTTCTCGTTATCGGAAATCAGGCGTGTGGCGAAGAAGGTGGAGTTCGGGAATTCCTGCGCGATGCGATCGGTGAGGTCGGTGAGCTTTTCCACGATGTCGGTTCCGTAGGCGTGGAAATAGGTGCTGGAAAGCCCCTTGCTGTGGCAATAATCCACATAATGCTTCAGCATGAAGCGGGTATCGCGGCGTAGCTGGTTCCACTTGCCACGGTTGACGAATTCCTCGGTATCAATTTCCCCCACGCTCACGAACACAAAATTCTCAAACACGTTGGGGAAGGCCTGCTGCACCCACAGGAACGTGCGCAGGCCGCTCGCGTTGGTTTCGCTGACGAGGAACACGGCAGTTGGCTTGCTGTGGTCTATGCGGGGAATTTCGGTGACTGGCCCGCGATCCTGATCCAGGGCTTTGACAAGCTCTTTTTCCGTTTTTTCGATGTAGTGCTGCACACGCACGTAATGCCGCTTGATGAGCGTACCGATGAGGATCACCACCCCTGTAACCAGAACGGTAATCCAGCCGCCGGTGAGGAATTTCTCCATCAGCGTGGTGATAAGGATGGAAGCGCATACGATGAACGAGAAGAAGGGAATGATCATCTTCAGCCGATGGCGGAAATTTTCCTTCCGATGTCTCCAGCGGTAAACGAGCAGCCCCGCGATGGAAAGCGTGAAGGTGAGGAACACGTTGATGCTGTAAAGCACCACCAGCAGGCTGACCGCGCCCTGCGTAATCAGCAGCGCGCCGATGGCCGCGCTGCCCATCAGCAACACACCGTTCTTGGTGACAAGGCGGCTCGAAAGCGCGCTGAACAGATGTGGCATCCAGCGATCCACCGCGAGGTTGGCCAGCACCGATGGGCCGGCCAGGAAGCCTGTATTCGCTGCGACGAACAGCAGCCCGGCCTCGAACAGCATGGAAATGCCCACCACATATGGGGAAACCTGCACACCGCCGATTTCCCATCCGGCGGTGATTTTGCGGAAAGCCGTGGCATTCAGCGTTTCGCCGGGCACGTGGTAAACATCCCACAGCAGATACAGCAGGGTGATGCCCGCTGCGGTGAACGCCAGCGACAAGGCCACGCAGAGCATGGTATTTTTTCCGGTACGCACTTTTGGCTCGGCCAGATTATGCAGGCTGTTGGAGACGGCTTCCAGCCCCGTATAGGTTCCGCCACCCAGCGAAAACGCCTTGAAAAACAGCGCGAGCAGGGCGAACCAGCCGATGTCGGAGGCGGCGGATCGGGTTTCCCGTATGGCTTCGGGGAAAATTTCCGTCAAGCCCTGTTTGTGGCTTGTAATACCGTAAACGATCAGCACGAAATGGGTGATGATGAAGCCAAGAAAAATTGGCATCAGCACCTTGATGGATTCCTTCATGCCGCGCATATTGAGGTGGGTTAACAGTAGCACCAGCCCGATTTCCGCAGGTAGTTTATACGCAAGAAACACAGGGGGCAAAATACTGAACAGCGCATCCACGCTGCTCGCCACTGAAATGGCGATGGTGAGGACATAATCCACGATCAGTGCCGATCCGGAAACCAGCCCGGCGCGTGCGCCCAGCAGGGTGGAGGCGACCTTGTATCCGCCTCCACCGTTCGGGAACAGGTCAATAACCTGCAGGTAGGCGGTGGAGATAAGAAACACCGTGATCCCTGTGAGGAGAGCCAGGAAAATGCCGAGCTGCGTATGTGTGCCGAGCGCGAGGAACGCTTCCTCAGGGCCATAGCAGGAGGAGGAGATACCATCTGCCCCCAGGCCAATCCAGGCCAGGAACGTGATGAGCGCGATATGCTTGCGGGTATCCTGCTTGAAAGGATCAAGCGGCCTGCCGAACAGGAAGTGTTTGAGGTTCCGAGGTGTCATAATGCGCGACGGCCAGTATGAATAAAAAATGAGACGGTGGCCGGAAGCCTGAAAAGTAACCATTCTTAATTTGATGCGCAAAATACTCCTGAAGGAAGGAAGAATAAAGGAATTTCTTGCGGTGTAGCCAAAAGAAACAGAGGATATATTTCATCCTATTGTTATTTATAAAATAAATGCGTATTGCTATCAAAAATAATTGCCACAAAATCCTTAATATACAAAATTCCTATTGACTTACTATAGATTAAACCCTACAAAGCCCGTGTTGTATTTAACGCCGGACAACCGGAGAGGTAAAAATCATGTTATCCATGAAAGCGAAATATGCGTTGCGTGCGTTGATGGTGCTGGCGCGCCATGACAAGAAAACCGTGCAGAGCAAAACTATTGCCAAGGAGGCCGACGTTCCCCAGAAATTCCTTGAGAATATTCTGCTGGAGCTGAAGCATCACGGGCTGGTGGATAGCAAGCGCGGGATTTTCGGCGGGTATTTCCTGGCGAAACCTGCATCCGAAATTACGGTAGGCAATTTGATCCGCATGATGGATGGCCCGCTTGCGCCTATCCGCTGCGCGAGCATCACGGCTTACCGCAAATGCGATGACTGCCAGGATGAGAAT
The DNA here is from genome assembly GCA_023269645.1 of Alphaproteobacteria bacterium. Lineage (GTDB taxonomy): Bacteria > Pseudomonadota > Alphaproteobacteria > Rickettsiales > UBA8987 > JAHFPR01. The sequence continues at coordinate 5,642 of JAHFPR010000016.1, forward strand.
CTGTGCGAAATACGCAAGACCATGCTGGAAGTGCGCCACGCGATTTCGCACGTGCTGGATAATAAATCCATCGCCGATATGGCGGGGAGCGACGTTCTCTAGACTATCACTTCCAGGATCAGACTATTACCATGAAACGTATTTTACTCACTTTAACGGCACTCGGCCTTGTGCTTGGCTCCGCCACCGCACGGGCGGAAGATTCCGTGGATGCGCGCATCGCCAAGCTGGAAAAGGCCATCGGCGAGCTTAAGGGCGAACTGAACGCCGAGAAGCAGAAGCAGAAAATAGCCACGCGCAAGCAGGAGGTGGAGGAAGAAAAGGCGAAGGATGTCGCTTCCAAAAATGCTTCCGTGGAAATCGGCAAAAGCGGTCTGAAAATCACCTCTCCGGATAAACGCTTCCAGGTGGGCGTGAAGGGCTACGCGCAGGCGGATTCGCGCACGTTCTTCGATAACAGCAACGTCAGCAACGTGGATCAGTTCCTTATTCGCTCGGCGCGTGTGAATTTCGAGGGTAAATATGACGATTTCAGCGCGCGCATCACGCCGGATTTCGGCAATAACAACGTGCGCCTGGTGGATGCCTACGCCGATTATGCCGCCAGCAAGCCGCTGAACGTGCGCGTCGGCAAGTTCAAAACCCCGGTGGGGCTGGAACGCTGGCAGTCTGAAACGGATACCCAGTTCGTGGAGCGCGCGCTGCCCACCAACCTCGTGCCGTTCCGCGACATCGGCGCGCAGGTTTCCGGCGAGCTGGTTCCGCAGACGCTGGAATACCAAGTGTCGGTGACTAACGGCGCGGTGGATCTTGGCGACAATAACAGCGATGCGGATAATTCCAAGGACGTGACAGGCCGCGTGTTCGCGCATCCGTTCCGCAGCGGTGCTCCGGCGTTGCAGGGTCTTGGGGTCGGAGTCGCCGGTTCCTACGGTGTGCATAGCGGCACGGCGACCAGCCCGAACCTGACGGACGGTTATCGTACGCCTTCGCAGGCCAAGTTCTTCACGTACCTGAACGGCAATAGTGCCACCGCCACCGGCACTTCCGCCAACACCGCCATCGCGGATGGTGCACAGTGGCGTTTCAACCCGCAGCTTTATTATGCGTATGGCTCGTTTGGTATCTTAAGCGAATATGTGGTCAATTCGCAGGATATTACGAAGGCAGGCGCGAATAAAAGCCTGAAGAACGATGCCTGGAGCGCGGCGGTAAGCTATGTGCTCACCGGCGAGGATGCGAGCTTCGACGGCGTTCGCCCGCGCCAGGATTTCAGCTTGTCCAAGGGCACATGGGGAGCGTTCGAGCTTCTGGCGCGCTACGGGCAGCTTCATGTTGACAAGGCCACGTTCCCGACCTATGCGGATATTACCAAATCCGCGAGGGAAGCCGACGAAAGCACGGTGGGGGCGACCTGGTATCTGAATTCCAACGTCAAGGTTAACCTCGATTACTCCTACACCGATTTCACAGGCGGTGCGGCGGGCGGGCGCGATCGTGAAGCGGAACAGGCCGCGTTGACGCGTGTGCAGTTCAAGTTTTAACAATGGCATAAATTACGGAGTAAACCATGAAAATACGCACCTATATTATAACCCTTCTCGGCCTCGCGGCACTGGTGGTTTCCGGCGTGGCGCGGGCGGGGGATAAAATCGAGCTTCTAAACGTATCCTACGATCCTACGCGGGAGTTTTACGATGCCTATAACAAGCTGTTCGCCAAACACTGGAAGGAAAAAACCGGGCAGGAGGTGGAAGTCAAGCAATCGAACGGCGGCTCCGGCAAGCAGGCGCGCGCAGTGATTGACGGCCTCCGGGCGGATGTGGTGACGCTCGCGCTGGCCTACGATATTGATGTGATTTCGGAGAAGGGCGGGCTGCTTCCGGCGGACTGGCAGGGCAAGTTTCCGAACCAGAGTTCGCCCTACACATCCACCATCGTGTTTCTGGTGAAGAAGGGCAACCCGAAGCACATCAAGGACTGGGACGATTTGGTGAAGAAGGACGTGCAGGTCATCACGCCGAACCCGAAAACTTCCGGCGGTGCGCTGTGGAATTACCTTGCGGCAGATGGCTACGCGCTGAAGGTGAATAACGGTGACGAGGCCAAAGCGCAGGAATTCCTGAAAAAGCTGTTCCTGAATGTTCCGGTGCTCGATACCGGTGCGCGGGGTGCTACTACCACTTTTGTGCAGCGTGAAATCGGGGATGTGCTGATCACCTGGGAAAACGAGGCATTCCTGGCGATCAACGAGCTGGGCAAGGAGAAGTTTGAAATCGTCACGCCCTCCATCAGCATCCTTGCCGAACCCCCGGTCGCCGTGGTAGAGAAGGTGGCCGATAAAAAGGGGACGCTGGAGGCCGCGCGGGAGTATCTGCATTTCCTTTATGGCAAGGAAGCGCAGACGCTCATCGGCAAGCATTATTACCGTCCCTCCGACCCTGAAGTGGCCAAACAGTTTGCGGATAAATTTCCCACGCTGGAACTGCTGACCATCAAGGATTTCGGCGGCTGGAAAGAAGCGCAGAAAAAGCACTTCGACGACGGCGGATCGTTTGATGAGATTTATAGGAAATGACACGTAATGTCATCCTGAGCCAAAGGCGAAGGATCTCCCGCAACATGAGATCCTTCGCTTAAGCTCAGGATGACAATGAAGAGCAAGAAACAAACCATGCCCAAAGCGCGTACCTTCAGATTCAGAAAGCCAAGCGTGATGCCGGGATTCGGGCTGACGCTTGGCTTCACCATCACCTACCTCAGCCTGGTGGTGCTGATTCCGCTTTCCGGGCTGTTCTTCACCAGTGCCGGGATGTCTGTGCACTCTTTTCTGGGGGCGGTGGCTTCGGAGCGCGTGGTACATTCCTATTATATCAGTTTCGGTTGCTCGCTCGCGGCGGCGGTGATTAACGTGTTTTTCGGGCTGATCGTGGCATGGATTCTGGTGCGCTACCAGTTCCCGCTGAAGAAACTCTGCGATGCGATGGTGGACTTGCCTTTCGCGCTGCCAACCGCCGTGGCGGGTATCGCGCTGACCGGCCTTTATGCGCCACAGGGCTGGATAGGGCAATGGTTCGCCATGATGGGCATCAAGGTAGCCTTCACGCCGCTTGGCATCCTGATTGCGCTGGTATTCATCGGCCTGCCGTTCGTGGTGCGCACAGTGCAGCCGGTGCTGGAGGATATGGATAAAGAACTGGAAGAAGCGGCGGTGAGCCTCGGTGCTTCCCGCTGGCAGACGTTTACGCGCGTGATACTGCCGCATATCGGCCCCGCGTTGCTCACCGGGTTTGCGATGGCCTTTGCCCGCGCGCTGGGGGAATACGGCTCGGTGATTTTTATCGCGGGCAATATGCCGATGGTGTCGGAAATCACCCCGCTGCTTATCGTCATCAAGCTGGAGCAATATGACATTGAAGGCGCGACCGCTATAGCGATCGTGATGCTGATTTCCTCGTTCCTGATGCTGCTCTTTATCAACCTTCTCCAGCACTGGAGCAGATCCAGGATGAGGAGTTAGATGCGTCTGAAAAAGGCCTATTACCCGACAACGGAAACCCCGGCTATCCGCCTTATGCTGATAACGACGGGGTTGCTGTTCCTGCTGCTCGTCATCGGCCTGCCAGTGATCGCCGTGTTCGCGGAAGCGTTCCGCAAGGGCTTCCAGGCATATTGGGAAGGCATCCGCGAGGAAAACGCGGTGGCCGCCATCCGCCTGACGCTACTGGTCGCGGCCATTGCCGTGCCGCTGAACGTGGTATTCGGCGTGGCGGCGAGCTGGGCGATTGCGAAATTCGAGTTTTTCGGCAAGCATTTTCTCATCACGTTTATTGACCTGCCGTTTTCCGTGCCGCCGGTGATTTCCGGGCTGATTTATGTCCTGCTGTTCGGCGCGCATTCCGTGCTTGGCGCGTGGTTGATCGCGCACGACGTGCAGATTATTTTCGCCGTGCCGGGGCTGGTGCTGGCGACTGTTTTCGTCACCTTCCCCTTTGTCGCACGGGAGCTTATCCCGCTGATGGAGGAGCAGGGCACGGAGGAGGAGGAGGCCGCGCTGCTGCTGGGTGCTTCCGGCTGGCAGACTTTCCGCAAGGTGACGCTGCCGAATATCAAATGGGGGCTGCTGTACGGTGTGCTGTTGTGCAACGCCCGCGCGATGGGGGAATTCGGGGCGGTATCCGTGGTTTCCGGCCACATCAAGGGCGAAACCACCACCATCCCGCTGCACGTGGAGCTTCTCTATAATGAATATAATTTCGTGGCGGCCTTCGCGGTGGCATCTATCCTCACGATCCTGGCACTGGTAACACTTTTCCTCAAGCGACTGATCGAAATGAAAACTTCGGAAAACAGTTGCTAGTAGGTAGTAGGTAGTAGTGTCACCCCGGCGTATGCCGGGGTCTGGCCTAATAAAAACCGGATGCCGTCATTCGACGGCATGACAGGTTATGGTAAAATTTTTTTATTTTATGAAGCTGATCGTAATGTTTATATATGCACTGATACTTCTGATATTTGGAAGCTACTGTTTCTTCTTTCCAAAGAAGGTACAAAAAATTGCTGTTCGCGCGACTGTAACTCAAAAAATACGCGGTTGAAGAATTATATAAGGTCAAAAAACTATCTAGTACATATTCGTTTTGTCGGGGTTTGTGCTTACCTTATGGGCGAACTTATACTGGTTGCAAATTATATGGGAGCTACATCGTAATGGGCATTCACGTTACCAACATCACCAAGCAGTTCGGCGATTTCAAGGCACTGGGGAATGTCAGCCTGGAGATTGAGTCCGGCGAGCTTATCGCGCTGCTCGGCCCTTCCGGTTCCGGCAAAACCACGCTGCTGCGTATTATCGCGGGGCTGGAGTTTGCGGATTCCGGCTCCGTGCTGCTGGATGGTGCTTCCCCGCAGCATCAGGAGATAAAGGAACGCCATGTCGGGTTCGTGTTCCAGCATTACGCGCTGTTCCGCCATATGACGGTGTTCGAGAACGTGGCGTTCGGCCTGCGTGTGCGCCCCAGGGAAACGCGGCCTTCGGACGAGGCCATTCGCCGCAAGGTGATGGGGTTGCTGCAACTGGTGCATCTGGATACGTTCCATGACCGCTACCCCAGCCAGCTTTCCGGCGGGCAGCGGCAGCGCGCCGCGCTCGCCCGCGCTCTGGCGGTGGAGCCAAAAGTGCTCCTGCTGGATGAGCCGTTCGGCGCGCTGGATGCCAAGGTGCGCAAGGAGCTTCGCCGCTGGATGCGCCGGTTGCACGACGATATTCAGATCACCAGTATTTTCGTGACACACGATCAGGAAGAGGCGATGGAAGTGGCGGATCGCGTGGTGGTGATGAGCAACGGCAGGATCGAGCAGGTGGGCACGCCGGCGGAGGTCTATCATCATCCCGCCAACGCGTTCGTGTATGACTTCCTCGGCAATTATAACGAGTTCGACGGCTGGAAGGATGATAAAGGCAAAGTCCACCTTGCGGAGGTGGATGTGATTGAAATGGAAGCGGCGAGCCTTGCCAGCGTTCCGACAGGGTGGCTGGGGCGGCATCCGGAAATCTCGCAGCTCATGCATCGGTTCGTTCCGAACATGAAGCCGGATAAAACCGATACCGTTATCATGGCGAGGAAAACCAGTGTGCGCCGCCCGGAAAGCGGCAAGCCGGTGACACTCTACGCCCGCCCGCATGAGATGTATGTCACCAAAGTTCCGGATGACGACAAGGAATATATTACCGCGCGCGTGGTGCACTTCAACCCGGCGGGATCGCTGGTGAAGATGGATCTGGAGCGCAATAACGGCTCAATCGTGCAGGTGGAAATCCCCAAAAGCGTGGTGGATAGTATGTACATCGCCAAGGGCGACAGAGTGTTCGTCCGCCCGAAAAATACGAAGGTGTTTGAATAAAATCAGGCCAGTGTACGGATGATTGCGCCGGATTCCAGCGTTCGCTGGACGGGGCATTTCGCGGCCACATCTACCAGCTTGGCGTGCTGCTCCGGGGTGAGCGCGTCGCCATGTACGATCACCTGTTTCTCGAACACGTCGAGCTTGCCGGTTTTCCCCGCGCCTTCGGGCAGGGCTGCGGCTTCTTCCTTGCGATGGGAAATCCGGACTTCCACTTTCCCCAGCGGCCAGCTTTTCTGCCGCGCATACCAGCGCACGGTCATCGCGGTGCATTCACCGAGCGCGGCCAGCAGTAGATCGTAGGGCGCGGGGCCAGTGTTTCCTCCGCCGAAAGATGCGGGTTCATCGCCCTTCAGGACGTGCCCCGATACGGCGATGGAAACGGCATAGGCACTTTCGCCGGTTTCTGCGATATGTGCGGTGATACGTTCTTCGCCCGCCATAATTACTTACCCGCGCAGCAGGAGGCGGAAGCTGTTGTGCAGCCCGTGTTCCAGGGAGCCTTGGCGAGCAGCTTTGCCAGGCCGCAATGCCCGGTCAGCCCGGCGAAGGTAAGCCCCGCGCCGAAAACCGCACATAGCAGGAAGAATCCCGAAGCGATGGTATAGCCCAGCAACACGCTCAGCAGCAGGCCGAGGCCGACGGTAAGCTGCACCTGGCGATCCAGCGGCAGAAAGCATTTTCCGGAGGTTTTTACCGCGTTGCCCGCCGCTATCCACGCGGCAATGCCGCCTTCGAGGTTATAGATTTCCAGCGCAGGGTCTTCGGCGAGCAGCTTCTCGCAGGCCGTTCCGCCGCGTTTCCCCGCCTGGCAATGGATCACCAGCTTTTTACCCGCGAACTCCGAAAGTGCCTGCCGCGAGATGCCGGAAAGCGGAAGCAGCTTCGCACCGGGGATGCTGGAGGCGGCGTGTTCGCCCGGTTCGCGCACGTCAATCAATGCGGCCTCGCCTTTTTCCAGCCAGCTTTTTAAGGTTGCGGCATCAATAGTTTGGATGGGCATGGCGTGGCTCCTGTGTGTTTCCGAAATGGTGATGGGAGGGAGTCTACTGTGAACCCCCCTCTGCCGCAAGTTCCGCGATATATTATTAGTCATCAGGAAATGGTGCTAAACTATGGCACTGTTATATAACGATATTTTAAGATATTTTTCTTTCTTCGCGCTTGACATCACCCTGAAAAAAGTATAATGGGAGGGTGCAGAATGACAAAAGGATAAACGATGGCTGAGAATCTGAGGAAACGTATTGCGGGTGTGCTGGTGCTTGCCATCATGGTGTTGCCGCTGGCTGCCGGGGCGGAGGAATTCAAGCTGCCCTTCACACCGCGTGTGCCGGGCAAGGAGAGCAAAGATAGCTGCCCGAAGCCGCCGAAACCTGTTGTCAGCCTCAAACTCACCTCCAAATATGGCAAGGACGGGGCGCGCCGCGATACGGTGGATCCCAAATCGGAGGAAGAATTCAACGCGCAGATGAAGCCGATCAACGATTATGCCAAGGGTGTGATCAAGCAGGCACAGCATTACACCGAAACGGGCGATCCGGCGGCGGCGAAGTGCGCGCTCACCTGGCTGGATGCCTGGGCGAAAGGCGATGGCTTGACGGAAATGGAAAACGAAACCGCTCACTACAAGCGCGGCACAACCACCAGCGGCCTGAGCTTCGGGCTGATGCAGGTGATGCCCGCCATAAAAGAGGATGTGCGTCTGCCGGGGGTGCAGAAATGGCTGGCGCGGCTGGCGCGCAGCTCGGCGGATTTTTATCAGGGCGAGCCGGAGCGTAATTCCGCGCGGAACAATCACAGCTATTGGGTGGGGCTGGCGGAAGTTTCTGCGGCGGTTGTCAGCGGCGACCGTGCCCTGTTCGACCGGGGTGTTGCATCCTACAAGAAGGGTGTGTGCGGCGCGACGAAGCAAGGGGCACTGCCGCTGGAAGTGGGGCGCGGCAAAAAAGCGCGTGCTTACCATCTTTATGCCCTCAGCGCGCTCGTGCCGCTTGCCGCAACTGCGGAGGCCAACGGCGTGGATGCGTTCGGTATGTGCGACGGCGCGATCCACCGCATCGTGAAATTCAGCCTGAGTGCGATTGACGATCCCGCGCCGCTTGCGGAAATGGCGGAGGCCGAGCAGGATCCGTTCGAGGATAAGGCCGCGCTTCCCCCCGGCAAGCAGCTTACGTTCATGGTGCTCTACCATCAGAAATTTCCCGGACGCGCGCCGCTGGAGGAAAAGCTGATGACGCAGGGGCACTTTGTATCCACCGCCCTGGGCGGGGATCAGGAACTGCTTTATCCTAAGTAATCCCCTATCGTTCCACAAAATATCCGAGGAATCATGACCTATACTCAGGAACTGGACTATTGTTTTGCCTCCGCTATTGGCGATGAGGGCATACCGGAAAATGATTTTGCTGCGGCACTGAAACGCCATGCCGGGGCTATCGCGGCCTCGCTTTCCCTGAAGAATCCTGCCAGTAGATTGCGGGCTATCCACCGCGCGGCGGCGGATATTTCCGCGCTGGAAAACATAGCGCAGACCGGGCGGGAAATCAGCGCGCAGTTCCGCCATCTGGTGATTCTGGGGACGGGCGGTTCCAGCCTTTCCGCGCAGGCGGTCAGCGCGCTCACCGCGCTGGAGCGGCAGCATCCCGGAAAGCGCGGCATCACGCTGCACTATATCGAGAATATCGATCCGCACACCATGCGCTGTATGCTGGATAATCTGGATTATGCGCAGACACTGTTTATTGCCGTCAGTAAATCCGGGGGAACGCTGGAAACGCTTTCGCAATTCTCCCTGTGCCTGGAGGCGGTGGAAAAGAAACTCGGCAAAACGGCCATCCCGCAGCATTTCATGATTATCACTGATTCCAAAGATTCCGTGCTCCGCCGTGCCGGAGCCGCGCTTGGCGTGAAGGTGCTGGATTCCACGCCGGAAATTGGCGGTCGGTATTCGCTGCTTACCAATGTGGGGCTGCTTCCTGCGGCGGCGGCGGGAATGGATGTGGTGGCCATTTGCCGGGGTGCGGTGGCCATGCTGGAACGCACGTTTGCTTCCGCGCCGGAAAATAATGCGCCGCTGATGGGGGCACTTGTGAACATCCTGCTGATGGAGCGGGGCGTTCATGCCGCCGTGTTCATGCCTTACGCGGACAGGCTCGGCGCGTTTATTTCCTGGCACTGCCAGCTTTGGGCGGAAAGCATTGGCAAGAAGGGGCGGGGCATCGTGCCCATCAAAGCGGCGGGAACGCAGGATCAGCACAGCCAGTTGCAGCTTTATCTGGATGGCTCGCACGATAAATTCTTCACACTATTCGCCGTGCGCAACCAGGAGCCGGGGCAGGTGCTTTCTGCGACATTCTTCGACGAGCCTTCGATGCACTATGCGCGGGGGCGCACGCTGGGCACGGCACTGGAGATATGCGAGCGCGCCACGCGGGAGGCACTGGCGAAACGTGGCAGGCCGGTGCGGAGATTCTTCCTGGAAAAACTGGACGAGGAAACCTTCGGCGCGCTTGCCATGCATTTTATGCTGGAAACCATCATCACGGCGGAGTTGCTGGGGGTTGATCCGTTCGATACCTCGGCGGTGGAGGAGGGGAAGGTCATTGCGCGCGGCTACCTGAATGCTTCGCCTTTGGTTACGCGGTAGATGGCCGGAAATACTGCCCCTACTGCGGCACAATAGAATAAATCTATCAAATTCCTAATATTAACAGGTGTTTACAGAAAGTAACCAGAGTGGGGCGGACTTCCGTCAAAAATTATATATATAGTAACTTTTTTGGCCAACATTAATATTTTTTAACTATTTTTACTTTTTGTGCTTGCTTTCGGTGCGGATTTGTACTATATGCAGTGCACCAATATGGTGTCATTAACTTTTGTTAAGGGCAAGAGCGAGTGGGGAAGTAAACTTTTGTTACAAGCAATTGTTGATTGATAGTTTTTCATCAATAAACTCTTGTAAAGGTCTTATATGTCAAAAGAATTCGATGTTGCAATGATTGGCCTTGGGCCAGTGGGAACGATCTCTGCGGCGTGTTTTGCGAAACAGGGCTTCAAGGTTGTGGGTGTGGATATTGACCCGAAGCGCGTGGAGAGCTTCGAGCGCAATGAAGCCCCCTTCGTGGAACCCGGCATCAACGAAATGCTGAAAGTTATCCAGGCTTCCGGACACTTTCGTGCAACAACGAATTTTGCGCACGCTGTTAGCAATTCGCGCATCGTGATGATCGCCGTCGGCACGCCGACCCCGGAAGAGTCGGGCGAACCTGACCTTTCCTTCCTTGACAATGTTTCCAAATCCATCGGCGAAGCCTTCAAAGCAATGGAGCAGAAAGGTACGGTGGTAGTGGTGCGCAGCACCGTTCCCCCCGGAACCATGCGCAACCGCATGGCCCCCATCATCGAGCAATATTCCGGCCTCAAGGCGGGCGAAGATTTCCATGTGGCTTCCAACCCGGAATTCCTGCGTGAAGGCAAGGCTATTGATGATTTCTTCGATACCGGGCGCATCGTCATCGGTTCGGATTCTCCGGTGGCCGGCCTGGCGATTGAGGAACTTTACCGTGAAGTCAGCGGCCAGCGCATCCACACCACCATTGAATCGGCGGAATTCGCCAAGTATGTGGATAACACGTGGCACGCGCTGAAAGTGGCGTTCGCCAACGAGATCGGGCGCGTCGTTACGGCGTTCGGCGGCAGCACGGAACACACCACAAAAATTTTCCTTGCTGATAACAAGCTGAACATTTCCCCGTATTACCTGCGGCCTGGATTCGCGTTCGGCGGCTCCTGTCTGCCGAAGGATGTGCGCGGCTTAAGCCATTTTGCCAAGACGCACGGCGTGAACCTGCCGGTCGTGACCTCCATCATGAAAAGCAATGAGGAGCAGATTGATCAGGCTGTTGCTGCTGCGTTGACTACCGGTGCGAAGAAAATCGGCTTGCTCGGTGTTGCGTTCAAGGAAAATGTGGACGATCTTCGGGAAAGTCCGGCACTTTATGTAGCGCAAAAGCTGCGTGCGGCGGGTATCGAACTTCTGGCGCACGATCCGGCCTATAAAAAAGGTGAACAGCTTAAACTTCCCCGCAAGGGCGGTATGCTGGCGGTGACTGACCTCGATACGCTGACTGCAGAAAACAAGGTGCTTATTTTGTTCCACCGCATTCCGGAATATCAGGTGCTGGTGAAGCAGAAAAAAGCGCAGGGCTATACGGTGATTGATTGCACCACCGTGGTGCAGGAATCCGGCGGAAAGCCGAGCGTTAGTGGAAACGGTGCAAGGCCGCAGAGTGACAATGGCCGTCTGCATTATCTAGGCGCGCGTGCAAACGACGAAATCAGTCGCGGGCAGGACGGGGTTTCGACCATTCAATAAGGGACTTCTATGATAAA
>JAHFPR010000129.1 GCA_023269645.1 Alphaproteobacteria bacterium
CGGTAAAAAACATCCTGGTTGATGGCTTTCAGGAGTTTTATGACCGAGGGAAAAGAGAAAAAATAAAAGAGCAGCGGCAACAGCACTACCGCAGAAAGCTCCAAAAGGCTTGCCAGAAATTCAGAAGTATCCTTGATGAATTCGTAACTCATGATAACCCGCCCCCGGAAAATTTCAGCTAAAGGAAAAGTTGCATATTTTCTGCTGGAAGGCAATCGGTTTAAGGTGCGCTATACTAGCATTTTCCGCTCTCCGCGCAGCATTTCCTCCACCTGCGCCATCATCTGTTTTCCGGCGGGGGTTTGAAGGGATCGTCCCTCATTGAAGATGGCGTTGAACTCCACCAGAAACCGCTTCAGGTCTTCCGGCGCGCCTTTCAGGGTATTATTATGGTCGCGGCATAAATAGAGAATAAGGTTCTCGCATTCGCCGTTGCCGATGTCGCCCTGGAAATAATCCATGTTGATGCGGCGATAGCCGAAATTTTCCATGATGATATGGATGCGCCTGGCGGGATCCATGCAATCTTCTGAACCTTCCGCACCAGGGGTATAGTGCACCCGCGCGGGGTTGTTGGACTCCCAGAAAATGGCACGCAATTCTGCCTGGAAAGCGGTGCAGGCGTAACGCTCCAGATAGCGCGTGGAATAATCAAGGAACGGCTTGGCGGGATAATAGGGATTGCCCTGCGGATTATCGCGGCGATAGGCCTTGTCGCGGATCACGTAATTGACAAGCCCGGTTTGCGATTGGGGATAAAAGGCGTTGACCACAAAACAGACAATTTCCGCTTTCTCCGGGTGATTCAGGCCTTTCCCCATGATGTGGAATAGCTGGTTCTCCAGCGGCGTTTTGCCGCGCTCCAGACGAATGATCCAGTTTTTCAGTGATTCCTGCTCGGCGGGAATGGGAAAGGTTGCGGTGTAGAGGCCACGATGGATTTTTTCCAGAAGTGCGAGCGCGCTGGCTTTCTCTCCGGCGGTTCCGCCTTCGTGAAAGACGCTGTTCAGATCGAGGACTTCCAGATCAAACAGGGGTATTTTTTCGCAGGCATTACACCAGTTTTCCATGACAGTGCTTGTATTTCTCGCCGGAACCGCAGGGGCAAAGCTCATTGCGGCCTATGCGTCCCCAGGTGGCGGGATCGTGGGGTTTGCGTTCTTCTGCGCTGGTGCGGGTGTGTACGGTTTCCCGCAGGCGCGGGCGTTGCCGGTCCTCGCCTGCCGGGTTCGGGTGGATTTCCTGCATCCGCACCTTGCGCCGATCGAACACGGAGATATTTTCGCCGTCGCTGTGCATTTCCATATGAGAGAGGCGCATCACCACCACTTCGCGCAGATGGTCGAGCATTCCGGAAAACATCTCGAATGCCTCGCGCTTGTATTCGTTCAGCGGATCTTTCTGCGCATAGCCGCGCAGGCCGATGCCCTGGCGAAGATGGTCGAGCGAAAGCAGGTGATCCTTCCACAGCTCGTCCAGCGTATAGAGCAGCAGGCGGCGGGAAATATCCTTTACCAGCGCGTCGCCGTAATGCGCGCGCTTGGCAGCGAAGATTTTGTCTACTTCCTTGCGGGTGCGGTCGGTGATTTCCTGCTCGGCGATGCCTTCTTCCTTCGCCCACTCCTGAAGGGGCAGCTTCAGCCCGAAAATGCGGAAGATTTCCACTTCCAGTGCCTCGGTCTGCCATTGTTCGGGATAAGCACCGTGGGGGATGTGCGCGGCGACAACGCCCGCGACAATATCCTCCACCATGCCGTGGATGGTTTCGTCGGCGTCCTCCGCCTGCATGATGTCAATGCGCTGCTCGTAAATCACCTTGCGCTGCTGATTCATCACATCGTCGAACTTGAGCAGGTTTTTGCGGATTTCGTAGTTGCGTGCCTCCACCTTCTGCTGGGATTTTTCCATCATGCGCGTGATCATCGGGTGGGAGATGGGTTCACCGGGCTTGCCCATCGTGCCGAGCACCCAGTCCATCTTTTTATCCGCGCCGAAAATGCGGATGAGGTCGTCCTGCGCCGAGAGGTAGAATTTGGAATAGCCGGGATCGCCCTGCCGCCCGGAACGCCCGCGCAACTGGTTATCAATGCGGCGGCTTTCATGGCGCTCCGTGCCGATGACGCACAGGCCGCCCGCCTGTTTTATAAGCTCGCGGTCTTTTTCCACGCGCGCGCGGATGTTCTTCTCAATCTCCGCGAGTTTGCCGGGATCGGTGATGCCCGCCGTTTCTTCCTTGATGAGCAGTTCCGTATTGCCGCCGAGCTGAATATCCGTGCCGCGCCCGGCCATGTTGGTGGCGACTGTCACCGCGCCCGGCATACCGGCCAGCGCGATGATTTCCGCCTCTTTCTCATGATGGCGGGCGTTGAGCACACTGTGCGCGATTTTCGCCTTCTTGAGCAGTTTGGATACCAGTTCCGATTTCTCGATGCTTACCGTGCCGACCAGCACCGGCTGCTTGCGCGCGTGGCATTCCCGGATGAGGGTGATGATGGCTTCGTATTTTTCCTCGGCGGTGCGGTAGATTTCGTCGTCGTCGTCCACACGTGCGACATCCACATTGGTGGGAACATCCACCACGCGGAGGCTGTAAATATCCTCGAACTCCGAGGCTTCCGTCATGGCGGTTCCGGTCATGCCCGCGAGTTTCGGATACAGGCGAAAATAATTCTGGAAGGTGATGGAGGCGAGGGTCTGGTTTTCGTTCTGGATTTCCACGCGCTCCTTGGCTTCGAGTGCCTGGTGCAGTCCTTCGCTGAAGCGGCGGCCTTCCATCATGCGCCCGGTGAATTCATCAATGATGATGACCTGGTTATCCTTGACGATGTAATCCTTATCCTTCGTGAAGGTTTTATGCGCGCGGAGTGCCTGGTTCGCGTGGTGCACTACGGCGATGTTCTCAATGTCGTAAAGCCCGCTGCCTTCCTGCAGGATACCGTCCTTCGCCAGGATTTCCTCCATGTACAATATGCCTGCTTCGGTATAGGTGACGTTGCGGGATTTCTCGTCAATCTCGTAATGCTTTTCCTCCAGCCCGGGGATATAGCGATCCAGCGTGGTGTACATTTCCGTGCTGTCTTCCGTGGGGCCGGAGATAATCAGCGGGGTACGAGCCTCGTCAATCAGGATGCTGTCCACCTCGTCCACGATGGCGAAGTTGAAGGGGCGTTGCACCATTTCCTCCACCGCGAATTTCATGTTATCGCGGAGGTAATCGAACCCGTATTCATTATTCGTGCCGTAAGTAATATCCGCGCCGTAGGCTGCCTTGCGCTCGCCGTCGTCCAGCCCATGCACGATCACCCCCACCGACATCCCCAGGAAACGGTAGATTCTGCCCATCCATTCCGCGTCGCGCTTCGCCAGGTAATCGTTCACCGTCACCACGTGCGCGCCCTTGCCGGTGAGCGCGTTAAGGTAAACGGGCAGGGTGGAAACCAGCGTTTTTCCTTCGCCGGTGCGCATTTCCGCGATCATGCCCTTGTGCAGCACTATGCCGCCAATGAGCTGCACATCATAATGCCGCTGCTTCAGTGTGCGCTTGGCCGCCTCCCGCACAGTGGCGAAGGCTTCCGGCAGGAGGCTGTCCAGCTTCTCGTCTTGCGCCAGGCGTGCCCGAAATTCAACGGTTTTTGCCTGTAGCTGCTCGTCGGTGAGGCTGGAAAATTGTTCTTCCAGGCTGTTGATACGCGCCACCTCAGGCTCCAGCGCGCGGATGACCCGCTCATTGGAAGTGCCGAACATACGTTTCATCAGGCCGAGCATTATGGTTCCATGACTCGTGATTCGTGATCCGTGATTTGTAAGAATCACGGCAAGGCTCCCCTCATAGCCGATAAAGGGTGCAACCGCAAGGGCTATATAGGGTAAAGAAAGCAGGTAATCAAGAGGATAACCGATGATGCATCACGGATCACGGATCACGCCATCAGGCCGCATTCCCGTGGAGGGCGAACGCGTCTTCCCATGTGCCGCGCGTGGCGGCTTTGGTATATTCCGTGACACGGTTTTCAAAGAAATTCGTATGTTCCACGCCGTTCAATATTTCATCCAGCCACGGCAGAGGGTTTTTACCCACTTTGTAAATCGGCTGCAGTTCAAGCTGCATCAGGCGGCGGTCGCCGATATAGCGGATATATTCCTTCACCTCGCGTGAGGACAAGCCCTGGATCGAGCCTTCGATGTTGAAGGCGAGATCAATGAATGCGTCTTCATGGCTGATGATGGTATCGCAGATAGTGTACAGCCGACGGTTAAGCTCATCCCGATCAATATCCGGATTTTCCTTCACGAAGGTGTGGAACAGGCGGATGATGGATTGCGTGTGCAGCGTTTCATCCCGTGCTGACCAGGTCACAATTTGCCCCATGCCCTTCATTTTTCCGAAACGCTGGAAATTGAGCAGTATCGCAAAAGACGCAAACAGTTGCAGCCCCTCTGTGAATGCACCGAACGCCGCCAGCGTGGTGGCGATGTCAATTTTGCTGTCCACGTTGAACTTCTGCATATAGTCGTATTTGTCTTTCATTTCCTTGTAGTTAAGGAATTCGCAATAGGTGGCTTCCGGCATCCCCAGCGTTTCGATGAGGTGCGAATAGGCCGCGATGTGGATGGTCTCCATGTTGGAGAACGCGGAGAGCATCATCTGCACCTCCGTGGGCTTGAAAATGCGGGAATAATGCTTCATGTAGCAGTTGTTCACCTCAATATCCGCCTGGGTAAAGAAGCGGAAAATCTGCGTGAGAAGGTAGCGTTCCTCTTCCGTGATGCTGTGCTTCCAGTCCTTCACGTCGTCGCCCATCGGCACTTCTTCCGGCAGCCAGTGGATGCGCTGCTGCATCAGCCACGCTTCATATGCCCACGGATAATGGAAGGGCTTGAATATCGGCTCGGCATCGAGAAGGGACATAAAAACAGATTTCAGGAACGGGGTTGAGGAACAGTTTATGGTAGGAAAACTAGGTTTTGGAAACAGGTTTCAGCACTGTCGTATAATCCTGAAACCTGTTCCTGAAACCTGTTCCTATTTCTTTTTCGCGGCAGGCTTCTTCGCAACGGCTTTCTTTTTCGCCGGAGCTTTCTTCGCGGCTACCTTGACGGTGGTTTTCTTAACGGCAGCCTTTTTCGCCGGAGCTTTCTTCGCGGCGGGCTTCTTCGTGGTTTTCTTAACAGCCATAACATCCTCCTTGGATTATTGAATAAAAAACTAACCAGATTTTATTGTGCGCCGCGTATCTGCATCTTGCAACCCGGCCATGCCCATGCGCCTGAAACCCTCCGGGATATTTACTGCCCCTGTAACAGATGAGCAACAGTCCATCCGTCATGCCCTGAATTTTTCCAAAGGAAAAATTCTAGGGGCATCCATCTCTCCGCCGGTATTGCCGTGAGATGGATCGCCCTAGAATCGCCTGCGCGATTCAGGCGATGACGTACACTCGCTCACTGGCACGCCAGGCATTCCTCGTAATTAGCGGCCTGTTTCTCCTTTTTCTTTGAGGCTTTTTTCTCCTTGCGGGATGGCTCCAGCGGCAGGGCGAGCTGCTGCTCGGCCTGCGGCACGTCGTGCGATACCTTATCCGCGCGCTGCATGGAGGTGGAGCGGCAATAATAGAGGCTTTTTACGCCCTTTTTCCACGCCATGAAGTGCACTTCGTGTAATTCTTTCTTGCTCACGTCGCCCGGCATAAAAAGATTCAGCGATTGCGCCTGGCAGATGAAGCGGGCGCGATCTGCCGCGTGTTCCACCAGCCACATCTGTGTGATTTCCGGTGCGGTTTTGAACACGTCTTTCTCCTCCTGCGTCAGGAAAGGGAGTTGCTGCACCGAACCTTCATGCGTGGCAATGGATGACCAGATGTCGTCGTTATCCATGTTCTTTTCCGCCAGCAGCGTTTTCAGATGCTTGTTGCGCACGGAGAAGGAGCCGGTGAGGGTTTTCTGCGTGAATACGTTGGCGGCGTAAGGTTCAATCCCCG
>JAHFPR010000130.1 GCA_023269645.1 Alphaproteobacteria bacterium
ATGGAGCATTACAGGGCGCTCAGCAGGGTAGTGGAAAAAGGCGCGCCCGAAATTCCTTATTATTTTCCCCTGCCCGATGAACCCGGCGGCGCACCCCACATCATCCATTACACGATGGGGCACATTGACGATCCCGCCATCCGCCTGAAGCTGCAGCAAACCATCCGGGATGCAGAACACTACGCCAATCTGAAATTCGTGGAAAGCCCTGATGCCCAGAAATTTGAAGAAACGACCACAGGGAAGCGGGAAGGCGTAGGCGCGCCGGATATCGGTGTAAAACTCAGTACCAACATTATGGGAATTGACCCTATCCGCCTGAAAGATAGCAGCAGGAACCACACACCCCCGCACGAGGTGATGCACTTCCTCGGTGCCGGACATTATTACGCCCAGCCGTCACCAGAAGGCATCGCGCTCCGCGATAACGAAAAACCCTATACGGTGATGCAATATACCGACTACCAACTCTCCACGCTCGGCATCGGCGATGTAGCCTACCTGCAGGCGATCTTCGGCCCGAACCTGAAATATAACGCGGGCGATACCACCTATACCTACACGCCGGAGCATCCCGTGCCGGAAGGCCGCAGCGTGGTGTGGGATGCGGGAGGCAATAACACCGTCGAGATGCATTACGACCACACCTCGTTTGTACGAATAGATCTGCATGAAGGGATGATGCAGGGATCAGCCGCCTCCGGCATATGGGTGGAGGGGGAAAAGCACATCAACTTCGCCTACGGCACCATGATCCAGAACGCGGTAGCCGCCCCCGCCTGGACACATCCGCCGGAGCATTATTCGATCCAGCTGATCGGCAACGCTTTGGACAATGTGCTGGAGCTGGATGATAAAGGCGGCATCCGGGGAGAGCGCGGCGACGATGTGGAGATCGCGCGGCATTATTCCAATACCGTATTCCTGGAAGGCGGCGAGGGTGCTGATACGTTTGTCATCGGGCGGGCAAAGAACTCCGGTCAATCTCCCCGCGGGAATTACGGGGATGTGGTGGTGGATTTTGCCCCGGAGGATCGGCTGGTGCTGCTCGACGGCATGATCGTGAAGGAGATACGCCAGGGAAACCCGGAAGCGCGTTCCGGGCATTACGCCAGGGAGCTTCGCGTGACCGCGCAGGCGGAAAGCGGCGCATCGGCAGAAATCGAGATTGACATTGTCGGGGCGGATGAAAAAAACATCAACGAACGAGCTGGCATGATCGAAACGGCAGTTCAGGAAAATACCGTCACCCTCGACGAAAAACCCAATCTCCACTCCGCGCGGGAGTGGCGGGACTATATCGGCAAACAGCGGAAAAATCCCTCGCCGCAAGAGCGTTAGCCACACACCCTTGAGTTATCGCATTTCCTTTCCATTAAAACTATAATACAATATTACTGGTATTTATCTAAAATGACCTAAAATGGCGCATTTATTTTCTGGACACTGCCGGGATACCGTATTACAATAAACCTGAAGTTGATACAACAAGTTGAGTGACGTAACCGAGAGTACCGGGAAAAGCGCATCATGGCCTATCATATTCTCGTCGTGGATAACGACCCCCTGCAGTGCCGTTCGGCGCAGATCACCCTTGAGAAGATGCTTTTCTATAAAGTTACCACCCTCAATTCGGGCAAGGCCGCCATTGATCTGCTCACTTCCGAAGAAGGCAAAAAAATCAACCTGCTGCTGCTTGATCTCGCCATGCCGGGAGTAAGCGGGATGGAGGTGCTGCGCGCGGTAAAGCCCGTGCGGCCTGAACTTCCCGTCATCATCTACACCGCGCACGGCGACGTGGAAGTGGCGGTGAAGGCACTGAAGGAAGGCGCGGTGGATTTCGTGGAGAAGAAGGACGGGCCAGAGCGCCTCCAGGTTTCCATTGATAACGTGCTGCGCCTGAAACGGCTGGAGGGAGAAGTTTCCCGCCTCAAGCGCGCCCGCGAAGGGCAGGTGATGTTCTCGGACATTATCGGTGTCAGCCCCGCAATTGAGGAAACAAAAAAGCTGGCTGCGCGCGCGGCAAAATCCAATATTCCGGTGCTCATCAGCGGCGCAAGCGGTGTTGGCAAGGAGCTGTTCGCGCGCGCCATCCACGGCTCCAGCGAGCGGACGGGTGGAGCATTCATCGCGGTGAACTGCGGCGCGATTCCCGATAATCTGGTGGAAAGCGTGTTATTCGGGCATGAGAAAGGTGCCTTCACCGGTGCAGTAGAAAAAACCATCGGTAAGTTCCGCGAGGCGAACGGCGGCACATTATTCCTCGACGAAGTGGGTGAACTCAAGCCCGACATTCAGGTCAAGTTGCTCCGCGCGCTGCAACAGTCGGAAATTGAGCCGGTTGGCGCGGGCAAGCCGGTGAAGGTGGATGTGCGCATCATCTCCGCCACCAACCGCGACCTTAAATTTGAAATCGGGGAGGGTAATTTCCGCGAGGATCTTTATTACCGCCTCAACGTGTTCCCGCTCAACGTGCCCTCGCTGAAGGATCGCGGGGTGCAGGACGTGGAGATGCTGCTGGAACATTTCTGCCGCACCATCGCCATCACCGAGGGCAAGAAAATCACCGGCATCACGCCCAAGGCGCGGGAGATGCTCACGCTGCATCCCTGGCCAGGCAACATCCGGCAACTGGAAAACGCCATCTACCGCGCCGCCGTGCTCAGCGATGGCGAATACCTCGATCTGCGCGATTTTGCCTACATTCTCGCCATGCCGGAAGCCGGGAAGCTGGCCGCAATTCCCGCCGCATCGGGCGAAGCGGGACGCGGGTTCTGCACCCTGGCACTGCTCGATGGAACCCAGCATTTCAAATCGCTGGCACAGCTTGAAGGCGACATCATCCGCGAGGCACTCGATTTCTACGACTGGCACATCTCGCAGGTGGCGAAAAAGCTCGGCGTAGGCCGCTCCACCCTGTACCGAAAAATGGCGGAATACAACATCAAGGAACCGGGGCAGCGGAAGGCGGAGGCGAGGATGGGGAGTTAGTGGTCGGAATTCGGAGTTCAGTGACTGACTTATAACAACTTGAAGTGACATATTCTCCCTGCCGGAATAATTAATCTGCCATTTTCAACGCGAAAAATACTGAACTCCGACCACTAACTACAACCCCACTAAATCCCGCGCGAATTCCTCCGCATCGAACGCGTTGAGGTCGTCAATCCCCTCGCCCACGCCAACCGCATGGATGGGCAGCCCGAACGCCTCCGCAAGCGCGACCACCACGCCACCTTTTGCCGTACCATCCAGCTTCGTCACAATAAGCCCGGAGATATTCACAAGTTCCTGGAACGCCGCCGCCTGCGAGTGCGCGTTCTGGCCGGTGGTAGCATCGAGCACCAGAATCGTGTGATGCGGCGCGGTATCGTCCAGCTTGGTCAGCACACGCCGGATTTTCGCCAGTTCCTCCATCAGCCCCGCTTTGTTCTGGAGCCTGCCCGCTGTATCAATAAACAGCACGTCCGCCTTCGCCGCGCGCGCCTTCTCCAGTGCCGCGTAGGCCACCGAAGCGGGATCGGCCTGCGCCGCGCCGGAAATCACCTCGCACCCCGCGCGCCTGCCCCATTCGGCGAGCTGTTCTACTGCGGCGGCGCGAAACGTATCGCACGCCGCGAGCATCACTTTTTTCCCCTCGCCCACATATTGCGCGGCGAGCTTCCCCAGCGTGGTGGTTTTGCCGTTGCCGTTGACCCCCACCATCAGCACCACCTGCGGCAAATGCGTGAAATCCAGTTCCAGCGGGATGGCCACCGGCGCAAGAATCTCCGCGATTTCCGAGGCCAGCGCCTCTTTCACCTCCTCCTCGGAGATTTCCTTGTCGAACCTGCTTTTGCCGAAGGAAGCCGCGACCTTCGCGGCGGTAGCAGCCCCCAGATCGGCCATCACCAGCAGTTCCTCCAGCTCCTCCAGCATCGCATCGTCGAGCTTCCTGCGCGTGACAATGCCCGCGATGCCGCCCGTAATCTTCTGCGAACTTTTGGAAAGCCCGGATTTGAGTTTCTTGAACCAGCTCATAAAGAAGTATTCAGAGTTGAGAGTTTAGTGGTTAGTATTGTACGGGACAGTCCCGTCATCGCCTGAATCGCGTATCGATTCTAGGGCGATCCATCGCAAGGCACAATATGCGGCAAGATAGATTCCCCTAGAATTTTTCCGCAGGAAAAATTCAGGGAATGACGATAGCCGCCTTTAAGTCTTTCCAAATATTTAGCACCCCACCCCCAGCCTGCACCACACCGGCGCATGGTCGGAGGCTTTCGGCTTCCCGCGCGGGGTATCGTCTATGCCCGCATCTTCCAGCGCGTCGGCGGCCTGGGGGGAGAGCAGCAGATGGTCAATGCGCATTCCCTTGTTATGCTCCCACCCGCTGGAGCGATAATCCCACCACGAGAATTGCTGCCGATCCGGATAGCGCGCGCGGAACGCATCGGTGAGGCCGAGATATTCCAGCGCGCGGAGCCGCTTCTGCTCCTCCGGATGAAAACAGGTGGTTCCGCGCAATGCGGCGGGCGCGTACACATCCATATCCGCCGGCGCAACATTATAATCCCCGCCGAGCGCGAGCATCTCATCCTGAAGCAGCAGCGTTTCGGCATGAAGCCGCAGTGCCTCAAGGAAGCGCAGCTTCTGCCCGAACTTCTCCGAGCCAACCTCCCCCCCGTTGGGCACGTAGATGGAGGCGACGCGGAGAGTAGGGATTAGGGGTTGGGGATTAGAGGTTAGAATATCCTTGCCAATCCCTAACCCCCAATCCCTAATCCCTTTCAACGAAATCAATCCCTCGATATACCGCGCATCGGTATTTTCCGGCAGGGTGGGCAGGCCGCGCGTAACATCCTCAATGCGGTGTTTGGAAAGAATCGCCACGCCGTTATAGGTTTTCTGACCGTGCAGTGCCAGGTTATAGCCCAGATCCTCAATCTCCATCGCGGGGAAATTATGATCCTCCGCCTTGGTTTCCTGAAGCAGCACGATGTCGGGTTGCGCCTCGCGCAGCCAGGCGCAGGCCTCTGGCAATCGGGCGCGGATGGAGTTAATGTTCCAGGTGGCGACGGTAATGGGCATAGCCCACCTTTTAGAATACCCGCGCCCAAAGGTCATCTTTTTTCGCCAATGCACCCACTACAGTGTCATTCCAGCGAAAGCTGGTATCCAGCATAAGCCGCGTCTGCGGCGGGATAGCTCAGTTTTTCAGCGGCATAGACACGCCGCTGCTGGATTCCAGCCAGTCCTTTCCGAAAAAGATTCGCTGGAATGACAGGAATTGATATTTTCTGTTTTTCGCCAATGCACGAGGCCTCTTGTATTTTCAGGGCAGGCTCCTGTAGAATTGGCATCAGCCCCGGCACGCAGCAGCCGGACGCAGTAGAATTTATAATCAGGCCATAGTGAAAATTCGCTGCGGCCTGGCGAAAATGGCGGTTTCCGAGAACCGGAGCGGAGCGTACTTAGGTACGTGAGCACCGGAAGCGCAGGAAACCGCCCTTTGTAGCCGGACGCAGTAGAATTTGCACTATGGCCAGGGAGTTTTATGGCAGGACATTCACAATACGCGAACATCAAGCATCGCAAGGCCGCGCAGGATAAAAAGCGCGCGAATCTTTTTACCAAGCTGGCGCGGGAGATCATCGTGGCGGCGAAGATGGGGCAGCCCGATCCGGCCTTCAACCCGCGCCTGCGGGCGGCGATCATCGCCGGAAAATCCTGTGGATTACCGAAAGACCGCATCGAAAATGCCATCAAGAAAGGCTCCGGCCAGCTCGGCGATGGCGAGAATTACGAGGAAATCCGCTATGAGGGCTATGCACCCGGCGGGGTAGCACTCATCATCGAGTGCCTTTCGGATAACCGCAACCGCAGCGCGGCGGATATCCGCACCATCCTCGGAAAGAATGGGGGAAGCCTGGGTTCCGAGGGTAGTGTGCAGTTCCTGTTCGACCGGGTGGGGCTGATCCAGTATAAGGCA
>JAHFPR010000017.1 GCA_023269645.1 Alphaproteobacteria bacterium
ACCTGTTTAGAAGCTCACTATACTGGGCTGCAAATGCCCATTTCCTGGGCTTCCGCCTACGCCGAGGCTTCGGCGGACGCAGTCCGGATGCTTCACGTGCCAATGTACGCTGCGCTCCGGTTCTCTCCGGAAATAGCCATTTCCGCCTCAGCCTGGCAAGATTCTAAACAGGTTCTTAGGAGAATGGATAGACCGAAAAATTACTCCGCAGCTTCTTCCGCGTCGGCTTCAGCAGCTTCTTTCTTCGGCTTCTTTGCCTTTTTGGGCTTCGCATCCTCAGCTTCTTCCGCTACAGGAACTTCAGCTTCTTCCGCCTGCGGCGCGGCAACCCTGGACGACTTTTTATCTTCGTCCGCGCCCGGACCTTCCATTACTTTCTCGCCCTTGGCGAAACGCTGCGCCGCGCTCTTCGCGTCATCCTCGCTACGCGCTACGTTGGGGTGCACCTTCACGACCATATCGCCGTGCAGTGCCACTTCCACGGTGTGTACACCGATATATTTGATCGGTGCGTGCAGCACAACCTGCTTACGGCTGATTTCCACGCCTACCTGCGTCGTGAGTGCCTCGGAGATGTCCACCGCATTCACCGAACCGTAAAGCCTGCCGTCTTCACCCGCCTGCTGCACGAGGGTCACTACTGCTTTCTCAATCTTCTTTGCTACCTTGGTGGCGATGGCGATCTTATCGTTGTTCGCAGCCTGGATTTCTTTCTTCTTCACCTCGAAATAGGCGATATTTTCCTCGGTGGCGCGCAGGGCTTTCTTGTTCGGAAGCAGGAAGTTGCGGGCGTAGCCGTTCTTGACCTTGACGACATCGCCGACCGCTCCAAGTTTTCTGACAGGTTCGAGAAGGATAATCTGCATGATGGTTTCTCCGTAATGCTTTTCAAGCTGCGCAAATACTTTTTAAGCTGGGTACAGGCGCAGAATTTAACGATTAACGATTAATGTTCCGCGAAGGGCAGAAGTGCCAGAATGCGCGCTCGCTTGATGGCGGCGGCCAGTTTCCGCTGGCTCTTGGCCGATACGGAAGTGATCCGGCGCGGCAGGATTTTCCCGCGTTCGGAAACGAAGCGTGTCAGCAATTTTATGTCCTTGTAATCAATGGCGGGCGCGCCCTCTTCCGAGAACGGGCAATTTTTCGACCGACGGAAAAACCCCTGTGTGCGCATGGCGGAGGATGCATCCCCGCCCCTTTCGCCGCCGCGTTCTTTCTTGCCGTAAGATGATTCTTTACCGTATTCTGCCATGATCGTGCTCCTTATGTAGTGCGCTCCCCACGAAACTCTGCGGATAAGCCTGATTTTATATTACGCTGCTTCTTGATCCCGGTCTTTCTGCATGACGGGGGTGGGGCCTTCCGGAAGTTTTTCCACCTTCACCGTAAGGCTGCGCATCACATCTTCCGTATAGCGGATTTTCTGCTCCATCGCCTTCACGGCATCCGAAGGTGCGTCCATCCCCAGATAAACGTAATGGCCTTTCTTGCTCTTGTTGATGCGGTAGGCCAGCGAACGCAAGCCCCAGTATTCGCGTTGCTTTATCTTGCCGCCGCCCTGGGTGACAATGGCGGCCAGATCGTCCGCGAGCTTCTCCACTTCGGCGGTGGACATATCCTGGCGGATGATCAACGTGGTTTCATATAACGACATAGTTTTTCCTTTTCGTTTCTTATAGTCATGTGAAAAATTATCCGGACAGGGAGAATTTTTCGGTATGCCCGCTTCACGGCGGAACTTCAGGCGAACATGGGGTATCGCAGCGTATACGATCCGATGACCACACAACCCACTATCGGCAGCTTGAACCGTATAACGCCCAGGCTGCCTGTATATAAATGCTCTGTGTGTATACACACAGGCTGTTTCTTTTAAGGGAAACATTCATTGCCCCGCCGCAGCGAAATCCCGCACGGGAGGTGCACCATACACAGATTCCTGAGAACCGCAAGCATTTTCTGGAGGGGGGTATTTCAGGGCGGGGTGAGGGGCGGGCATCAACTATTTGCAATCTCCACCGAAACCGATTATAAAGCCCCTCCCGTCGGCTATGTTCACAGATGTCCCGCCTGCGGGATAGTGAAAGTTTCCGCATTTGCACCCGTAGCTCAGTTGGATAGAGCGTTGGATTCCGAATCCAAAGGTCGTAGGTTCGAATCCTATCGTGTGCGCCATTCTTGACGGTTCGGCAGTTCTGCCAGTGCGTAGAAGGGTTTTTGAAGGAATAACAAAAGGTTTCTTCCTTCAAAGCCAGGTTCGCAAACACCAAATCCATCAACTTGCGTTTTTGATCCATCTGCGAACGCTGGAAACATTCATGCGCCCGCGAAGTGATTCTATAGTCATTCCAATTTAAAATAATTAGGTTCAATCACCATTTAATTTTTCGGTATTATATTGATCTATATTCTTAATAAGAGTACTCCGTCATTCCAGCGATCTTATCTTTGGAAAGACTGGCTGGAATCCAGCAGCGGCGTGTCTACGCTGCGAAAAGCCTTTCCGCCGCAGACGCGGCTTTGGCTGGATTCCAGCTTGCGCTGGAATGACGGAGTACTTAATTTAAATGGTGATTGAACCTAACGAATACGCAAAATATTCGTGCGCCTCTTGAGGGTAGGCAAGAAATCACGCCTTTTTCTTCTTTACCGTCGCCACATCCGAAAGCGGCTGCTCAAGCAGGGCGAGCATTTCCTTCGGGCATATCTGCCAGAATTTCGGCAGTTCCCACTCCCAGCCGGAGAGGATATTTTCCGCGCGCGGCGATCCCGTTTCGGCGAGATGCTCGGCCAGCAGTGCCTTCAGTGCCTCCGCCCAGTGTACGATCGCAACACGCTGATACATTACCGTATCGCCGTTCACGCGCGCCTCGAAGCCAGTGCCCTCATCGTACACGAAGGCCATGCCCCCGGTCATCCCGGCGGCGAAGTTATGCCCCACGCTCCCCAGAATGGCGACCATGCCCCCGGTCATGTATTCGCAACCGTTCGAGCCGCAGCCCTCCACCACCGTGAGCGCGCCGGAATTGCGCACGGCGAAGCGTTCCCCCGCCTGCCCCGATGCGAACAGCTTGCCGGAAGTCGCGCCATACAGCACCGTGTTGCCGATGATGGTATTCTCATGCGGAACCAGTGTGCTGGAGGCGCGCGGACGCACCACGATGGTCCCGCCCGAAAGCCCCTTGCCGACATAATCATTCGCGTCGCCGTAAAGCTCGATTTTTAGCCCTCGCACGGCGAACGCCCCCAGCGATTGCCCCGCCGAGCCGCGCAACCGCAGCGTGATGTGGTCGGGGTGGAGCTGCGCGGTATCGAAGCGCCGCGTCATCATGGAGGAAAGCCGCGTGCCGATGGCGCGCATCGTATTCTTCGCCATGTAGGCGAGCTGGATTTTTTCGCCGCGCTCCAGCGCGCCGTGCGCATCCTTGAGCATCTGCGCGTCGAGCGTGTCGGGCACTTCATTGCGCCCTTGAAGTGTGCAGTACCGCGCGTTATTCGCCCCCGCGTCGGCCTGAGCCAGCAGGTTGTTGAGATCGAGATCCACAAGGTCGGCACTGCCGTGGCTCACCTGCGTCAGCAAATCGGAACGCCCGATGATTTCATTGAAACTGGTGAATCCCAGCGACGCGAGAATCTCCCGCGCCTCCTCCGCCACGAAGGTGAACAGCCGGATGACTTTATCCACCGTGCCCTCGAATTTCCGGCGCAACTCCGGGTTCTGCGTGGTGATGCCGACCGGGCAGGTGTTGCTGTGGCACTGCCGCACCAGGATGCACCCCATCGCCACCAGCGCGCCGGTTCCGAGCGCGAATTCCTCCGCCCCCAGCATGGCGGCGATGACTATGTCACGTCCGGTTTTCAGGCCACCGTCCGTCTGGAGTTTCACGCGGTGGCGGAGGCGATTCAGCGTGAGCACCTGGTTGGCTTCCGAAAGCCCCATTTCCCACGGGATGCCCGCGTGCTTGACGCTCGACCATGCCGCCGCACCCGTGCCGCCGCTATGTCCGGAGATGACGATTTTATCGGCCATCGCTTTGGCAACACCGCTGGCGATCGTCCCGATGCCAGATTGCGCCACCAGCTTCACCGAAACCAGCGCATCCGGATTGATCTGCTTCAGATCATAGATGAGCTGCGCCAGGTCTTCGATGGAATAAATATCGTGGTGCGGCGGCGGGGAAATCAGCATCACCCCCGGCGTGGCATGGCGCAGCCTGGCGATTTCCTGCGTCACCTTGAAGCCGGGAAGCTGGCCGCCCTCGCCGGGTTTCGCCCCCTGCGCGACTTTTATCTGCAACTCTGCCGCGCTGTTAAGGTATTCCGCCGTCACACCAAAACGCGCCGACGCCACCTGCTTGATAGTGGAATTCGCGTTATCGCCGTTTGGCAGCGGCTTGTAGCGTTCCGGCCCCTCGCCGCCCTCGCCGGAGTTGGAGGCCGCACCCATGCGGTTCATGGCGATGGCGAGTGTGCGGTGCGCTTCCGGGGAAAGTGCGCCGAGGCTCATGGCGGGTGCGACGAAACGCTTGCGTATTTCGGTGACGGATTCCACCCTGTCCAGTGCCACCGGCTGCCGGGGGGAATGAAAATCCAGCAGATCGCGGAGGTGCATCGGCGGCTGGGCGCGGACACGCTCCGCATATTCCTTGTACACCTTGTAGCTGCCGCTGTTCACCGCGCTCTGCAGAAGGTGGATAAGCGGCCCGTCCCACGCGTGTTTTTCTCCGGTGGCGCGGTAGCGATAGAACCCGCCGATGGGCAGCGGCGCGGAGGTTTCCGCCGCGAAGGCTTTTTCGTGCATGGCACGCACACGCTTCTCGATGCCCGCGAATCCGATGCCGGAAATGCGTGAGGGCAGGCCGGGGAAGAACTCCGCCACCAGCGACCGCGAAAGCCCGATCGCCTCGAAATTCAGGCCTCCCCGGTAGGCACTGATGATGGAAATCCCCATCTTCGACATCACCTTCAGCAGCCCCTGGCTCATCGCCTCGCGGTAATTGTTCAGCACTTCGGTGAGTGCCTTTCCGGGGAATAATCCGCGCCTGTGCCGCTCAATAATCGTTTCCTCGGCAAGGTACGCATTCACCACTGTCGCGCCCACGCCGATCAGCACCGCGCAGCTATGCACGTCCATGCACTCCGCCGTGCGCACGAGGATGGAGGCTTTCTTGCGCAGCTTGTGCTTCACCAGATGGCTCTGCACGGCGGAAACGGCCAGTATTATGGGAATGGCGGCATGGTGTTCGTCCATGCGCTCGTCCGTCAGCACGATGTAGTTTTTGCCTTCGCGCATCGCCGCTTCCGCCTGTTGCAGGATGCGATCCAGCCCCTTGCGGAGCGCGTTTCCGCCCTCGCGCAGATCGAACAGCGTGTTGATTTCCGTGATGCGCTCCGCAAAATGCCGGCGGATGACTTCCAGTTCATGCGAGAGCAGCACCGGCGTTTCCACAATCAGGATGCGCGCGTGCGAGCGATCCAGCGCGAGGTAGTTTCCGTCATTGCCAAAGCGCGTGAACAGGCTCATCACGCGGCGTTCGCGGAGGCTGTCAATCGGCGGGTTGGTGACCTGGCTGAAATTCTGGCGGAAGAAATGGTGGAACCCCCGCTGCCTGTCCGAAAGCACCGCGACCTGCGTATCGTCCCCCATCGAACCAACGGCCTCCTTCCCTTCCTCCGCCATCGGATGCAGGATGGTTTCGATTTCCTCATGTGTGCAGCCCACGATGCGCTGGAGCAGGCGCAACTTGTCATTCTGAGGCGCAGCCGAAGAATCTCCCGCCCTTTGCCTGGGATCCTTCGCTTCGCTCAGGATGACATCCTGCAGCCACACCGTATCGCCCACCCACTCCTTATAGGGCTGCTGCGCGGCGAAATAATTTTTCAGCTCACGGTCGTGATAGAGCTTGCCCGCCTTGAGATCCACCCCCAGCATATCGCCGGGGCCAAGCCGCCCGCGCTCCAGAATTTCCGAATCGGAAACCGGAACCATCCCGCTTTCCGAGCAGATCATAATCAGCCCATCCTTGGTAAGCTGATAGCGCATGGGGCGCAGCCCGTTGCGATCCATCCCGGCGATGACCCAGCGCCCGTCCGTAGCGGCGATGGCGGCGGGGCCGTCCCACTGCTCGGAGATGCTGTTGAGGCAACTGAACATATCCTTGTGCGCCTGCGGCATATCGGAAGTCTGGCTCCACGCGGGCGGAATGAGGATGAGCTTCGCCAGTGCCAGCGGCCTGCCCGCGCGCACCAGGATTTCCACCACGGAATCCAGTGCCCCGGTATCCGAGGTGTTATCGGGAATCACGGGAACCACATCCTCCTCGAACCCCGCGAAGGCCTCCGCGCGGAAGGTCGCCTCGTGGCTGCGCATGAAGTTAATATTCCCCTTCAGTGTGTTGATTTCGCCGTTATGCGCGATCATGCGGAAGGGCTGCGCCAGGTGCCAGGCGGGCGCGGTGTTGGTGGAGAAACGCTGGTGGAAAATCGCATATGCGGAGGTGAAGCGTTCATCGAGCAGATCAGGATAGAACGCAGTAAGCTGTTCGGCCTTGAACAGCCCCTTGTAAATCACGGAGCGGCAGGAAAGCGAGCAAATATAGAAATCGTTGATGGCGCGCGCGCGCACGGCTTTCTCGATGCGCCTGCGGATGAAAAAAAGCTCCAGCTCGAACCGCGCTTCGTCCAGGCGATCCTTGCCCGCTATCACGATCTGCTCGATTTCCGGGCGCGAATCCCCCGCGATTTCGCCGATGACTTCCGCCACCACGGGCACTTTCCGCCAGCCGTGGATGCGATACCCCAGCTTCAGGATTTCGCCCTCCACGATGGCACGGCAGGTTTCCTGCGCGGCGAGATTTTTCTTCGGCAGGAACATCATGCCGACCGCCAGCGCGTCGCCGTTCGCCGTCTGCCCGGTGCGCGCAACATAATCCCGGAAGAACGCGAACGGAATCTGGAGCATGATGCCCGCGCCGTCCCCGGTTTTTCCGTCGGCATCCACCGCACCCC
Source organism: Alphaproteobacteria bacterium (assembly GCA_023269645.1). Lineage (GTDB taxonomy): Bacteria > Pseudomonadota > Alphaproteobacteria > Rickettsiales > UBA8987 > JAHFPR01. Next base: position 7,009 of record JAHFPR010000017.1, read on the forward strand.
GGTGATACACCGCCTTCAGTGCGTTGATGCCCGCCTCCACGATGCTGCGGCGCGGCTTGCCGTCAATGGCCGCGATGAACCCCACGCCGCACGCATCATGCTCGTTCGCAGGGTCGTACATCCCATGCTCCGCCAGCGAAGCCGCACGCCTGTTCCAATCCTCATCCCAGGAAAAACTCATGCTGCTGCCCTCCCCGTTGTCATCGCCCGAATCGCGTAGCGATTGTAGGGCGATCCATCCCGCAACAGAATATGCTGCCCGATAGATTCCCCTATAATTTTTGCTGTGCAAAAATTCGGGGAATGACGTGTCTTTTTGGAAAAATTCATGCCGCTGCTCTCCCCGTTGCCCCTTCCGCCAGGATATAACGATGCACCGCTTCCGCTGCATCGCGGCCATCCCGGATCGCCCACACTACCAGCGACGCGCCGCGCACGATGTCCCCCGTGGCGAAAATGCCCTCCATGCTGGTCATGAAGTTTTTTGGATCAATGGCGAGCAGCCCGTTCCGATGCACCTTCAACTTCGGCGCGCCGAACATTGCCGGCATATCTTCCGCGTCGAACCCCAGCGCCTTAATAACCATATCGGCCTTCAGCATGAAAGTTTCCCCTTCCACCGGCGATACCGACTGGCGGCCTCCCACATCCTGCCGGGTCAGCCGCATTTTCTGCACCAGGATTTTCCGCACTTTTTTTCCGCCACCGATGAACGCCCTGGGCGCGGAAAGCCACAGGAACTTCACGCCTTCCTCCTCCGCATTCTTCACCTCGCGCGCGCTGCCGGGCATATTGGCGCGGTCGCGGCGGTAGAGGCAGGTGACGCTTTTCGCACCCTGACGCACCGCCGTGCGCACGCAATCCATCGCCGTATCGCCGCCGCCGATGACCACCACTTCTTTGCCCTCAGCATTCAGATACCCGCTATCGAACTCCGGAACTTTATCGCCCAGCCCCTTGCGGTTGCTGGCGGTGAGGTAATCCAGCGCGGGCAAAATATTCTCCAGATTATCCTGCGGAATTTCGATCTCGCGGGCGCGGTAGACCCCGGTCGCAATCACCACCGCATCATGCCGTTCCCGCAATTCGGAGAGCGTCAGCGTCGCACCGATTGCGCAGTTAAAATGGAAATGAATGCCGCTTTCCTCCAGCAGCTTATGCCGCCGCAGCACGATGTCCTTCTCCAGCTTAAAACCGGGGATGCCATACATCAGCAGCCCGCCCGCGCGGTCGTGGCGATCATAAATGTGCACCTCATGCCCCCTGCGGCGGAGCATATCCGCAGCCGCCAGCCCCGCCGGCCCCGCACCGATGATGCCCGCAGAACGCCCGGTTTCCCCGCGCGGCGATGCGGGCTTCACCCAGCCGTTGAGGAAGGCCGTTTCGGTGATGTATTTTTCTACCGCGCCGATGGTCACGGATTTGAAGCCTTTTTCGATCACGCAATTGCCTTCGCACAGGCGATCCTGCGGGCAGATGCGGCCGCAGATTTCCGGGAAATTATTGGTGGCGGAGGAGAGCGCGTAGGCTTCCTCCAGGCGGCCTTCAGCGGTGAGCTTCAGCCAGTCCGGAATGTTGTTCTGCAGCGGACAGTGTATCTGGCAGAAGGGAACGCCGCATTGCGAGCAGCGCGAGGCCTGCACCGCCGCTTCCGCCGGATTGAACCGGCTGTAGATTTCATCGAAATCCTCCTTGCGGAGCTTGGCGGGCTTGGTGGCAGGATAACGCTGCGCGGTATCGGTGAATTTCAGCATTCCCCGCGAGGTTTTCGCCCGTTTCTTCAATTTCTCCTGTGTGCTGGCGCGGGAAGGATCAGTGTTTTCCGCCAGCAGCCGCTTGGCCTGCTCGCGTTTTACGCGGGCTTCCTCCAGCGAAACTTCCGGATACACCCCAAAAGCGAGGCGTTTTTCCTTGCCGCCGAAGCGGTATTTCAGCCGCCAGTATTTGCTGCCGCCGGGCATAATCTCAAGATACAGCCCGCCGCCATCCGCCAGTTTTCTGGGTTTCGCGGAAGGTTTGGCGCGCTTGCAGGCGGTTTCGGTCAAAGCCATCTGGGGGCATCTCCGGCGAGGATAAAAATCTCTACCCTTCCTTTATTTGCTTTTATGCCCCCAGATGTCAAGAGAAAAATGCTGCGGCGCATCATTGTGATGCAGGCAGCCTGAGAACGGGCTGCCTGCGCCCACACCCTCCGATGGCTCCGTTCTTTTTGCAAAGCAGGCGTAGCGGAAACTTCCGGTGATAGAAAACCGGGACACAGCACCGCCAGAAATGTGGAAGTGGAAAATGCGAAAAAGCCTACTTCTTCCCTTTCTTCCGGAAGCTGTCCAGCGTCACTACGTTATTGCCGCCGCTATCCCCTTCACTTCCCGTATCACCCTTGCCAGGTTTTCCGGCTTGCTGATTGCCCTGGGTTTGCAGAGGGTCTTTGGTGAGGTTGCGCTTCTGTGTCACCGTGCTCGGCTTCTGCGCACCATCCAGCGGTGCAGCGTGAAATTGCAGGCCGAATTTCATGCTTGGGTCGGCGAACGACACCAGCGCGCTGAACGGGATCGTGAGGTTTTGCTTCACATTATCGAAGCTGAGCACGATGCTGAAGCGGTCTTCCTCCACTTCCAGATCCCAGAACTGGTGCTGCATCACGATGGTCATTTCCTCCGGGTAGCGGAAGCGGAGTTCGTCCGAAAGCATAACACCGGGGTAATCTGTCCGGAAGGTGATAAAGAAATGATGCTCAAGCGGCAGGCCACGCTCCTGCACCAGCGCGAGCGCGCGTTTCACCACGCGATGCATGGCTTCATCAATCAGCTTGCCGTAATCCAGAAAATCTTCCGCCATCTGCTTTTTTACTCCATTCCGTAGTATATTGTACCTGTTTCCAAAGAGAAAAGCAGTAAAAAAGCGAAAGGGGAAGGGGGAAGAAGAAGATTGGTGATTATTAGGTGCAGAAAGGAAACGGGATAGTAATCCCGCTATCTTCAGTGGGCGAAGCCCTCAGGTTCATTTGCAAAGTTAGGAAACTTTGCAAGGAGCGAAAGAAAATAATACGGGGATTCTGTTGACCGGCTCCCCGCGGGCCGCGCTGATTGCTATTAGCAACCCAGGACCTTAGCCCTAGGCAGCAAGACGCAGTTCAGCAGGTGCAATGTTGTCATTAGCACTTATGGTTTTTGACCCTGTGGGGGTAAACCCCCCGGCGGAATCAATTCCGGGCAAAACGCAAGCCTTTATTACGTATGTCGATCCTGTTTCGGCCCCGTTCAGTGATCGGAGTTGAGAGTTTAGAATTGAGTGTTCTTTTCACTCAACTCTCAACTCTCAACTCTCACTGGTGGAGCCGCCGGGTACCGCCCCCGGGTCCATTACGTCTATTCCGAAAGCGCGTTTATTGCCGTAGTTCCGAAGAACATTCGTATTATAGCACGGAATTACGCATCTGTGAAGATGGGGATTGAGGTTACGGGTTTTAGGCTATAGGTTAGGGTGTTTTTGATCGTCATTCCCTGAATTGCCGCAGGCAATTCAGGGGAATCCATCTCGCCGTTCATTCTGCCTTGCGATGGATCGCCCTAGAATTTGCTTCGCAAATTCAGGCGATGACGTGTACTAACTACCCTGTAACCTGTAACCCGAAACCTGCTTTATGCCCCTCACCACCGAACAGAAAGCTGAAGTCGCCGAGCAGCGCAACGCCTCCCACCCCACGCGCCGCGCCACCGTGTCCGCGCTGGAGGAAATCCTGTTCGAGCCGATTCCCGTGCTTAATCACGGCTTTGTGCGCGTGGTGGATTATATGGGGGATGACAGTGCCATCGTGCAGGCTGCGCGGGTTTCCTATGGCAAGGGCACGAAGAAGGTGAACGAGGATCGCGGCCTTATCAACTACCTTATGCGCCACTGGCACACCACGCCGTTTGAGATGTGCGAGATAAAATTCCATGTGAAACTGCCCGTGTTCGTCGCGCGACAGTGGATCCGCCACCGCACCGCCAACGTGAATGAATATTCCGCGCGCTATTCGATTCTGGATAAGGAATTCTATATCCCCACGCCGGAACAGCTTGCTCCGCAATCGAAGAAAAACCATCAGGGGCGCGCGGAGGGGGAGCCACTCTCCCCGGAGGAATCGGCCCGTGTGCTGGAAATCCTGAAGGGGGATGCGGATCAATGTTATTCCCATTACGAGGAGCTGATGAACTCCGATAAGGAGGGCAAACCGCTGGATGATTCGCGCCAGGGGATAGCACGCGAACTCGCCCGCATGAACCTTCCGATGAACATCTACACCCAGTGGTACTGGAAAATTGATCTGCATAACCTGATGCACTTCCTGATGCTCCGTGCCGATACCCACGCGCAATATGAAATCCGCGCCTATGCCGAGGCGATGCTGGACGTGACGCGCCGCTGGGTTCCCTTCGCCTGCGAGGCGTTCGTGGATCACCGGCTGCGCGGCATCCATCTTTCCGGCAAGGGGATGGAAGTGATGAAGCGTCTGCTGGGCGGCGAGGCGGTCACGCTCGAAACCAGCGGGATGTCGAAGCGCGAGTGGGATGAACTGCGTGAGAAACTTGGGCTGGATAAGTAGGATGATGGATGGCCAAGAAAAAAACAGATACCAGCAACGTCGCGGCGCAGAACCGCAAGGCGCGCTTCAATTACGAAATCTTGGAGGAAATCGAGGCGGGCATCATGCTGACCGGAACGGAGGTGAAATCCATCCGTGCGGGCAAGGCTAACATCGCGGATAGCTACGCCGAGCCTTCCGATTATGACGGCGATTTCGCGCTCTATCTGGTGAATGCATACATCCCCGAATACGGCAAGGCGGGCAAGCACCTGAACCACAATCCCACCCGCCCGCGCAAGCTATTGCTGCACAAGCGGGAAGTCAGCCGCCTCGCCGGAAAAGTGGAGCAGAAGGGCTTGACACTGGTTCCGCTCGATATTCACTGGAACAAAAAAGGCATGGCCAAAGTGAAGCTGGCACTGTGCAAAGGCAAAACGAACTACGACAAACGCGCCTCCGAAAAAGACAAGGACGCAAAGCGCGAACAGTCGCGGGCGTTGAAGGAGGGGTGATTGTCATGCCGTCGTATGACGGCATCCGGTTGTCACCCCGCACTTGTTGCGGGGCAGACCCCGGCATACGCCGGGGGTGACAGTTAAACCAACCCCATCCCCGCCATCACCTCCCGGATCCGCGCCTTGTTCTCCTCGCTCGGAAGCACAAGCGGCAGGCGGATTTCATCGGTGCATAGCCCCATTAATGAGGCCGCGTATTTCACCGGGGCGGGGCTGGTTTCGCAGAACAGCACCCTATGCAGCGGCATCAGCTTTTCCTGAATCGCCTGCGCCTGCGGATATTCTTTTTTCAGCAGGTGGTTATGCATCCGCGCGCAGAGTGCCGGCGCGATGTTGGAAGTCACCGAAATGCAGCCGCCGCCCCCCGCGAGGGTATAATCCACCACGTTATCATCCTCCCCGGACATATGGCAGAAATCCGGCTTGGCGGTTTTAAGCCGCGCCAGCAGATCCACCAGCCTTTCGAGCTTGCCGGTGGCATCCTTGATACCCGCGATGCGCGGCAGTTCAGCCAGGCGGGCGACGGTATCGTTCGTCATATCCACCCCCGTGCGCGAGGGCACGTTATAGAGCAGGATGGGAATCCCCGTCGCATTGTGGATCGCCTTGAAATGCTGATAAATGCCTTCCTGGGTCGGCCTGTTGTAATAGGGCACGACGATGAGTGCGCCATCCACGCCCGCTTTCTCGGCGCGGCGAGTCATCATGATGGCTTCCTCGGTGGAGTTTGAGCCGGTTCCGCCGACCACCGGCACACGCCCCTTCACCCGCTTCACGCAATGCTTGATCACCCGGTTATGTTCGGTGTGCGAGAGCGTGGGCGATTCGCCCGTCGTCCCCGCCGGAACCAGCCCGTGGATGCCCGCCGCGACCTGCGCCTCAATCAGTGACTCAAATGCAGCACCGTCCAGTTTCCCTTTTTTGAAGGGTGTGATTAATGCTGTATATGCGCCGTGGAACATGGTAGTTACGTTGCGGTCAAAAAAATTGCGCTGCAAGGTATGCAGCAGGGAACCTTACCTATATAACGCGCTGCGCATTGGAAATGAACAAAAAAATTCGCCGCATTCCGCTCGTTCTGCTTCTGCTGTTTTCGGTGTCGGTATCCGCGCTCCTGATCCCTGCGGGGGTGCAGGCCGCTTTTCTGCCGCTCTGGCAGTTTGATACGGAGGATATGCGCAGCGCGCAGGATGCCAACGCCCATGCCCTGCGCAACAGCTGGAAGGATGCCACAGCACGCGCTGCCCGCGCGCACGATCCCCTTGTTGCCGATGTCTTCCGCTGGCGACGCTATCTTTCCGGGCAGGGTGATGCGAGCTTCAAGGATATTACCGCGTTCCTGCGCGCGCATCCGGATTGGCCGGAGCAGAACAGGCTGGCCACGCGCGCCGAACTTGCGATTGACGACTCCACCGAAACGAACGATGTCCTCAGCTGGTTTACATCAAAGGCGGCGGATGGCTCCCTCACTTTCCGCGAACCGCTCACCGGCAGGGGGAAGCTCGCGCTGGCGGAATCCCTGCTCAGCAGCAAAAAAGTGATGAACCTGCAGGATCCGCAGGAGGTGCTCCGCCTCATCCGGGAATCCTGGGCTGCCGCCAATTTCACCAAGAAGGAGGAGGAAACCTTCCTCGCCCGCTATGGAAGCAGGCTGCGGATGGAGGATCACAACGCGCGCATTGACAGGCTTCTGTGGGATAACGATACCATCTCCGCCAAGCGACTTCTGGGTATGGTGGATAACCCGCATCGGCTGCTGTTTTCCGCGCGCATCCAGCTTCAGATGTATAATTTTGGCCTGAGCGAAGCGGTGAATGCCGTGCCCGCTTCCCTGCGGAATGACGAAGGATTGCTGTATGACCGCATCACGCGGCGGATGCACAACAAGGATACGGAAGCTGTGCTCGACCTGCTGGAGCAGCTCCCCTCGGAAACGGAGCATCCGAAGGAATGGTGGCCAATCCGCCGGAGCCATTTCCCCGCCATGATGGAGCGGGATAAAGCCAAAGCCTTCGCCCTGGTGGATACCAGCGGCTTCTCCGCCGAAGACGGAACCAGCTTCGCCGACGCGCAGTGGGCAGCGGGCTGGATTGCCTTCCGCTACCTGCAGGATTATAAAACGGCGAACGCGCATTTCCAGCTTCTCTATGAGAATGTCGCAAGCGCGATCAGCCGGGGGCGGGCGGCATACTGGCTCGCGCGCACGGCGGATGCCGCAGGCGATGTTCCCGCCGCGCAGCAATGGTATGCCGCCGCCGCGCAATACCCCACCAGTTTCTATGGCCAGATCGCCGCGCAAAAGCTCGGCTATACCTCTATCACCATCCCGCCGGAGCCAGTGGCAACCCCGGAAGACGAAGCACACTACCGCAAGAATACCCTGCTGAAAGCCGCGACACTGCTCACCCGCCTCCACCAGCCGCTGCCGGGGCAGAAATTCGTGCAGCAGGCGATACGCACCGCAACAACCCCCGGCGAAAAGCATTTGATCGCCGAGTTCGGCCTCGCCATCAATCGGCCTGATTATGCCATCGCAGCAGCGAAAGAGGCCATCCGCAATAACGGCCCCATCCTCCTCAGCGGCTATTATCCCGTGCTCGGCAAGCAGATAAAGGACGCGCGCGGCAACCCGATTGAAAAGCCGGAACCGGCACTCATCCATGCCATCATCCTTCAGGAAAGCATCTTCATGCAGGATGCGCGCAGCCCGGTGGGGGCACTCGGCCTGATGCAGCTTATGCCCGCCACCGCGAAGGAAGTGGCACGGAAAGCCAGGCTGCATTTCCGCAAGGAAGACCTCGGCAACGCGCGCTACAACATCACACTGGGCAGCGCCTACCTCCAGCAATTGATTGATTATTACAACGGCTCCTACGTGCTCGCGGTGGCGGCCTATAACGGCGGGCAGGGGAATGTGAACAAATGGATCAAGGCGAATGGCGACCCGCGCGCGATGCAGTCGCTGGACGAGGTGATTGACTGGATCGAGCAGATCCCCTTCCCCGAAACGCAGAATTATGTCCAGCGCGTGATCGAGAACCTGCAGGTCTACCGCGCCCGGCTGCAACGCAGCTCCGAGCCAAGCCTTCACACGCTGGAAGATATATCGCGGTAGGGAGAGGGTGTAAGACCCTTCATAACCCGTTGCAGTTGCAACATGATAATGTTAAACTGTTGACTCCAGGGATAGGGAAGCATGATTACCGGCGGTTCGTTCAGAAACGAGAAGTTCATTCTTGCCGCCGAGTCGGATGCCGATGCATCCATGATCAAGCGCGGGCTGTGCGGCAAATCCGAGCATATGTCTGTCGCACCCTACGGCAACAAGGTGAATATTTCCCTCCAGGGCAACACCATTGTTTTCAAGAAGCATTCCGGGTTGCCGCTCACCTATGAGGAAACCTATACAGTCATCCGTAAAATCTGCCTGTTCGGCAAGATCATGGATAAGACGACGCACTACCTGCACCGGGAAGCGCGGATGCACCTGCCCGCCGGGCTGACCCTGTTCTATCCCAACACCACACTGCCGGCGATCCAGATCATTTTCTCCTACAACTGGGTGACGTTCGAGACGGAACGCAAGGATTTCGCGCAATCACTGCCTGCCATCCATGATGCTGTGCTGGTCGGGCAGAAGGATAACAAGCTGAAGGTGTTTTCCAACGATAGCACCGTCATCAGCATCCACAATTATCAGATGGGCGGCATTTACATCGGGCGTGCGTGCCTGGGCGCGATTGCCGATGCGCTGATCCAGCGCGGGCTTACCCGGTCGGATGAAAAAGACACCTTCGTGATTCGTACCGCCGCATTCGGTGTAAAAAGCTCGATTTACATGGATGCGCGGCAGCTCTGCCAGAACGTGGATGAAACTTTCGACATCACCGCCAACACCAATTACAACCCGCTGATCGGCCAGCAGAGTTTCCTCACCCCCATCCTGGGAAGTTTCGGATTTCTGGCTGAAACCGGCTCGTTCAGCGATTTAAGCCAGGATCAGGTGGAGATGCTGCGCGCCATCCTCCTCAAGCCCGAAAGCCTGAAGCAATATGGCCTTTCCGAAACCATCAGTATGTGCCTCACCGCCTTCACCAGAGATTTCGGCGACGAAATCGGCAAGGCCTACGCTGCAATGCGGTAATTTTATCTCCTCTCCCGCTTGCGGCAAAGAAGGAATCTACCCCGTCCATACCCCGTCCCTTGGGGTGAGGTATGTTGATATCGGCATTGTCCCCTAAAGATAGATATGCTGTCATTCCAGCTTCCGCTGGAATGACAAGTGTAGGGATTATCTATCTTTAGGGGACAATATCTTGATATCCAGTTGCCGCTTGTGGATTTTCCACTTATCCGCTAGTTTCCCCGATTATCTTTAGGAGAAGCATTGCAATGGCCAACCATGTCCTGATCGTGGACGGAAGATTTTATCATCCCATCAGCGAGGAGCTGGTACGGGGCGCGTCCTACGTGCTCACCAGCCACGAAATCACCTTCGACCACATCACCGTGCCCGGTGCGTTCGAGATACCGGGGGCGATCCGCATGGCGATGGAAACCGGGAAATATCAGGGTTATGTCGCGCTCGGCTGCGTCATCCGGGGCGAAACCAC
>JAHFPR010000018.1 GCA_023269645.1 Alphaproteobacteria bacterium
GCTTCATAGCCCTTTTTCGTCAACCCCAGTGTGCGGTCATATTGCCGCCGGAGATTAACGAGCTGCGCCTTGTCGCGCTGGATATTCGCCTGAAGCTGCACCAGTTGCGCCTGGAGTTCGCGGTCATCAAGCTGGAACAGCAGGTCGCCTTTTTTTACGTTGTCGCCGTCGTGGAAATTCACCGCCGTCACCTGCGAATCCAGCCGCGCGTGCACAGCCACCGCCTCAAACGCCACCACGGAACCCACCGCCTGCGCCGTCAGCTTTATATCCTTTTTCAGTGCCGGAGCGGTAGTCACCGCCACCGGAGCCTGCGCCTGCGATTTCGCGGCATCCGCCTTTCCACCGCCCGCATCGGGACGCAGGAAAAAGTACCACCCGCCTGCAGCCAGCACCGCAAGAACTACCAAAAACTTCAGGCCGCCATGCTTTTTTTTCATGTTATTCTCCTGCCTCTGTTTCTACGCGCAGAATGGCGATAGTATTCGCCTTGATGCGCGCGAGATATTTCACTAACGCCGCGTGTTCCTGTTCAGTGAAACCGGAAAGCGCATCCCGCCGCAATGTCAGCGAAATCGCGCGCATTTCCTGCACGATGCCCTTCACTTTTTCCGTAAGATACACCTGATTCGCGCGGCGATCCTCCGGATCCTGCCTGCGTTCAACCCACCCCGCTTTTGTCATGCGATCCAGCAGGCGCGCAAGGGTAATCGGCTCCACCTCCATTTTATCCGCAAGCTGCGCCTGCCGCATACCGGGGTTGCGGCGCAGAATCGCAAGCGCGTGCCACTGGGAACGCGTGAGCTTCAGATGCTGCGCCCTGCGGTCGAAACATTTGCGCATCTGGTGCGCCACCTCATGCAGCAGCAATGCTTCGTTGGTCGCGTCATTATCGCCTGCAAGCCATGTCATAATGCTTTATTTCCAGGTTGAGCGGGTATTTTACCATGCCTTGCTTATAATAACAATACTTAGGGATAGTAAAACCCCTCCCCCGCACACGGGAGAGGGGAAAAAAATGTACTGGCAGCATCGTCATTATTTACATTTTACAATTATAGGTTGCATATTTAGTTCTCCTTCCGCTATTCTTCCCGCTGGAATCACCCGATGAGCAGAAAATGCAGGCACAGGAAAGCACCATCCTTATCGTAGACGATGAAGCCGTGAATATCGAACTGCTGGAGGAAACCCTCAGGAATGCCGGATACACCAACCTGTTCAGCTTCAGCAATCCACAAAACGCCATGCAGATGCTGGAACGGGAGGCCGGGAAAATCGACCTCGTTTTACTGGACTGGATGATGCCGGGGATGGACGGCCTCACGTTCCTCTCCCGCATGAAGCAACGCCCGGAGATGCACGATATTCCGGTGATCATGCAAACAGCTCTCACTACACGCGAGCGCATGGTCGAAGGCATCAACGCCGGGGTGTATTATTACCTCACCAAGCCCTACGACGAACGCATACTGATTTCAGTCGTGCGGGCGGCACTGGAAAACCGCAAGAGTATGCTGCAGCTCCGCAGCAAAGCGCGGCAGTATGAGAAAATCCTCCATCTTTTTCAGGAAATGCACATTGAGTTGCACACACTGGAAGAAGCGCAGGACATCGCCGCACTGCTCGCCAACTGCTTCCCCGATCCGGATCGCGTGGTGTTCGGGATTTCCGAAATGCTTATCAACGCAATCGAACACGGCAATCTGTGCATCGGGTATGAGGAAAAAACCACACTCCTGCTTCAGGGAACGTGGGAGCAGGAAGTAACGCGAAGACTTACCCTGCCCGAATGCCGGCATAAAAAAGTTTCCCTCCACTTCACGCGCACGTTGGAGGAAATCACGCTGACCATCCGCGACGAAGGCATCGGCTTCGAGTGGCAGCCATTCCTTGAAATCCAGCCCTCACGCGCCACGCATATCCACGGACGCGGCATCGCCGTCGCCCGGAAACTTTCCTTCGATACAGTACGTTACCTTGGCTCCGGCAATGAGGTGATGTGCAGCGTGCGGATGGAGAACCTGTCACCAAGTATCTAATTTCATCAACCAAAAAGGAGCCTGCCATGCAGAAAACCATCTATGACCGCCTCGGCGGAAAAGAAGCCATCAACGCTGTAGTCAGCAGATTCTATGAGAAAATCCAGGCGGATAAAAGCCTCGCCAGGTTTTTCGAGAATACCAACATGGATTATCTGCGCAAGAGCCAGGCGGCGTTTATGACAATGGCACTCGGCGGCCCGAATGAATATAAGGGTGCGAATATGCGGGATGCCCACGCGCGGCTGGTTTCAGACGGGCTTGCCCAGAAGCATTTTGATACAGTAGCCGGGCATCTGATCGCCACGCTCAGGGAATTCAAAATTCCCGATTCCCTGATTGACGAAACCATCGCCGTCGTCGCCACCACGCACAATGACGTGCTGGGATTGTAAGTTCTTGTCATCCTGAGCATAGCGAAGGATCTCAGGCGGCGGGAGATCCTTCGCCCTTCGGCTCAGGATGACAATCCCCGTCTGGACAGGCGCGGGCAGTCCGGTGTATTGCTAGCCCATGAAAGATTCTGCTCCTTCCTGGCTCTCTGCCGGGCTGCCGCATCTGTGGCTGCCCTACGCGCAGATGAAAACCGCGCTGCCCCCCCTGCCCGTGGTGTCGGCGGAAGGCTGCCGCATCCGGCTGGCCGACGGGCGGGAACTGGTGGACGGTATCGCCTCGTGGTGGAGTATGTGCCACGGCTACCGCCATCCGCACATCGTTTCCGCGATGGAAAAGCAACTGCACACCCTCTCCCACATCATGTTCGGCGGGCTGGCGCACGAACCCGCCTGCACACTCGCCACGCGGCTCTCCGCTATCGCACCCGCAGGCCTCTCCCGCGTTTTTTTCTCGGATTCCGGATCGGTGGCGGTGGAAGTCGCCATGAAAATGGCGGTGCAGTTCTGGTATAACAAGGGCGAACGCAAGCGCAACAAATTCCTGTGTTTCCGCCACGCCTATCACGGCGATACAATGGGCGCGATGTCGCTCGCCGAGGCGGAGGATTCCATGCACAAGGCCTTCGCGCACTACACGCCGAAGCAATACATCGTGGATATTCCCTCGGATGAATATGGCTTCGGGGAGTTCGAGGCACTGCTCGGCTCCATTGCGAAAACCGTGGCGGGGATGGTGATCGAACCGCTGGTACAGGGCGCGGGCGGCATGAAGTTCCACAGCCCGGACGTGCTCGCGGAACTGCACCGCATCTGCAAGCAATATGACATCCTGTTCATCGCAGATGAAATCGCCACGGGGTTCGGGCGCACCGGATCGCTGTTCGCCTGCGCGGAAGCTGGCATTGCGCCGGATATGCTCTGCCTGGGCAAGGCGTTGACGGGCGGGCATATCGGGCTGGCGGCCACGCTCGCCACGGAGGAAATTTTTGCTGCGTTCCTCTCGGACGACCCCGCCTTTGCGCTGATGCACGGCCCCACCTTCATGGCGAATCCGCTGGCCTGCGCCGCCGCGAACGCCTCGCTGGATTTGTTCGAGCGGGAGCCGCGCCTTCGCCAGGTGGAGGCCATCGAGCGGCAATTGCTGGAGGAGCTGGAACCCTGCCGGAAGATGCCGGGTGTGCTGGACGTGCGTGTGCGCGGGGCCATCGGCGTGGTGCAGATCGAGAATATGGATAGCGCAAAACGCCGCGCGCTCCATCAAAAACTGATTGCGGAAGGCGTGTGGCTGAGGCCGATGGAGGATGTGCTCTATATCCTCCCGCCGCTCACGATTACCCCGGAAGAACTTGCAATGCTGACGGGCGCAGCGCGGAAGGTGCTCAGCACCTAGCGGCAGACGGATTGAACGCCCAAATCCAATGGCATGATTTTCGCCACCTGCGGAGCGATTTTCCGCTTCGCTTCCATCGTATCAAAAGCGTTCTGCAGGCGCAGGAAATAGCCTTCCGAAAGCCGGAAAAATTTGCACAGGCGCAAATCCGTATCCGCAGTAATATCCCGTGTCCCGTTTACGATAGCATGGATGCGGTTGCGCGGCACACCCAGAGCATCCGCCAGGTGATTCTGACTTATGCCGATTTCTGTCAGAAATTCCTCTTTCAGGATTTCGCCCGGATGCGGATTTTTAAGCTCTCCCATAACTTCTCCTTACTTAGTGATAATCCACTATGGCAACGTCCGTTGCCTTTCCGTCACGCCATGTAAAACAAATGCGCCATTGCCGATTGATGCGAATGCTCATTTGTCCTTTTTTATCGCCTTTCAGCATTTCCAGATTATTGCCGGGCGGATTTTTCAGGTCTTCGGGTATAAGCGCAGCATCAAGCTGGCGGAGCTTCCTTAATGCCCGATCCTGAATATCGCGCGGAAAAACCCGGCTTGTTCTGCCTTCCCAGATTTCCTGGGTATTTTTACACTTGAACGATACTATCATAACATGGTATGTGGTACGTATCAAGTATTATTTTATTACCTTCCGGATCGCCGGAATCGCGTCGCCCGCGCTTGCCACCACGATGCACTCGCCGAGCGCGCCGTGATGCTCCAGCATGGAGATCAGTGGATCCCAGAAGCGGCCTTGCATTCCGCCGCCGATTTCCCGGTTCACGATCACGATGGGCTTGCCCTCCATCAGCTCATGTTTCTGCGCTTTCAGCAGCACCAGTGCCAGCACTTCCTGCACCGTACCCAGGCCGCCCGGCATAATGACGAAGGCATGGGAACGCGCGATCATCACCTCCATGCGCGTGTAAATATCGGCGCGCGGCCAGAATTCGGCGAGGCCGTCCGGCAGGCCTTCCATCGCAATAATGTGCGGCACGTTGGAACCCGCCGACCATCCACCACGGCTGGCGCAGCCCGCCACCACCTGCCCCATCGTACCCGTTTTCCCTGCGCCAGAGATGCAGCCCCAGCCTTCCTCCGCCAGCGCGCGGCCAAGATCAAACCCTTCGCGCAGGTAATCTTCCTTGCTGATACTCGCCGAGCAGAATACGCACACGCTGAAGGATGGCCTGGAGATACCCGGCTTATGCACCACCTCGCCGTGCTGCACCTCGAAAATGTCCGGCTCGCTGTGGGGTGTGTGGGGCTTTTCCTCGTAGCCGCGCTCCAGCACCCGGATGACTTCCTTCGGCCCCGCGACGACATCGAAAAACGTGCGCGCCTCCTGCTTCACCGTGCCCGCCTTGTGCAGATGATCAATCAGGGCGGAAAAAACATCCCAGGAATTATCGCTGTTCTGGATAACTGCAGGCTTGCCGAGCAAGTCCTTGTCGTTCGTCTGGTGACCGACGAAAATGGAGGCGGCCTGGAACATATCCTCCAGTGCCGCGCCGGGGGTGAACACGAACGCATCCGACTCGATGATCTTCTGCTGGATGTTCCCCAGCGTGATGACCTGATCGCCGTTGCCGTTATAAATATCCCATCCCGCCTCGAACAAGCGGTAGAGGAGCTTGGCGCGCGCCTTGCGGCTGGGGTCTTTCTTTCCCGCGACACGTCCGGAGAGTCTTGCTGTGGGCATTTGTATCCTTGGTTAATGTATGTCCGTTAAAAACTTCAACACCCTCTCCTTATCCTGGAATAGATGCGTTAATAACATCGTTATTGCTGTATTTCACCACCACCTCGAATCTCTGGAATGAGCCGCTCACGGTAAGCGTGTTCAGTGTTTGCAGAAAATTTCCGGCGGCACTTGTGGAAGAGAATTTATGCTGCTCGCCGAACAGAGGAATAATCACGATATATTCAATCGCCCTGTCCAGACTTATTCTCAACCGCACGAAAAATTTCTCAATGGAGGTTTGATTCAACCGCACCAGATTGTCTTTAAGGGATTGCCCTTCGGCTGTCGGCAATTTTTGAATTTTCTCGATGCATTCCTCAAAAAGAATATCCGGCGTATCCTCATCAAAAGCCACATTTATGCCAACATCCGCAAACGCAGATATGATCGATCCATAGGGGAAATAGAGTATTTCAAATCCTAGCGAGCGTAACTGTTCTAGCGATGGAGCGGTAAATTCTCCGGCCAGAATCGCGCCAAGGAAGGGTTTGTCGGAGTAATATAATTCTGCAATGGGAAGCAAGGCTCCCTGAATTTCCTGCACCTTATTTTTGGAATGTTTTGTGTATCTTCTCCACGCCGCCTCGATAAACGCCAGAGGAACCCCCAACGTATTGGTGGAACCCCCTTTTTCTATGACAAAATCCAAATCATGGGCATTGCCGTATTTATCCTTCCATGTCACTTTCCTGCCCGCTCTTGCTTTGCCACGGATGCCTTTTTTATCAAGGTAAAGTTTCCTCTCATCGCAAAACGACTGCAGTGCCGGAAGTAGTATCTCTTCAAGCAGATGGCCAATAATCTGGCCGAATTTATGAGATGGAGATTCAGCCACGCATTATCCTTTGATCCACAGATTCCCCTCCTTGAGGGGCACGGTGTGTTTGCGGTTTTTCCATTTCGTATTGCGATCCCTGTTTTTCTCAAACGTGTGGGATACAAACCCCGCTTCCATCGCCAACTCCCCAAGCCATTTATCAACAGGTACGTATATACCGTAAGGAGCGGAATCGCCAATCACAAAACAAAGTTCGGAGCCTTTTTTGCACACCTTGCGCAAACTATGCAATACCCTCGCAAGATCAATAAAATACGCAGCAACCATCGTATGGTAGGTTTTTTTACCCCCTTTGGATTGCCGGATAGACGCAAGGTTTCTGCATACTGCTTCGATCTCATGATGAATCGGCTCCAGATATAGATTCAGCAGCAGCGCATCCAGATCATATTTCTCCTTCGCGGAATGTTGTGAGCACGAACATATAAGATTCCGACGAACAGCATCGTGCAAATCGCCCCAACTGGTTATCTCGCGCCAGAACGTCATCTCTAAACGGGTTGAGTCCGCGTAATCATAGTTATTAGGATAGGGCGGAGAGGTAATCACCAGATCAATGCTTTGTTCTGCAATGGATGTAATGTTTCGCGCATCTTCTTCTCTAAGCTGCAACTTGTGGGGATTGATGCTTTTTGAACAAAGCGCAATATCATTGGAAAACAGGCGTATTTTTGACAAAAAAGCCGTAAACGGATTCAAAACCCGTTTTTTACTTTTATTCGGCAATATATATTGCCATTGTGCCGTTCCCACATGGCTGCACTCTCGAAGGATGCTCGTTATAGCCAGCCACAACAATGCCGATATTTTGTCGTCGCCTGTTGCCGTTAGCGTGTAGGCAAGGCGTAATGCCTCCAGTTGCAGCAGGTTATCAGCGGAAAAACACCGTGCAAGCAAATCAGGACAATCATCAGCAGCGATGTTTTTATACAGTACGCCAGCCTTATCCAGCAATTGCTTGCCCGCATGAAGCAACTCATCCGACTCAATATCAATCTGGATTTTTGTCTTGGCAATGCGCGACATAAACGGGTGCGTTTCCAGGCCTATTGCCGAAGCTCCGCCTGCGCCTGCCGCAACAAGCGTTGTGCCGGAACCTGCAAACGGGTCAAGAACGCTAAATTCCAGACTCTTCCTTTTCTCCTGTACCATCTGCTTTACCCATTCGGCTGAGAATCCCGCCGAATAACGAAACCATCTATGGACGGGTAAACTCATATTATCAATAAAGCTACCGGCCCGCGCCTGTTTAAGAGGGCTGCGCTTTACACCTAGTTCAGGAAAAAGAAAATCTTGCGTAAGAACAGTTTGCATCACCTCATCCTATTTCACACACGCTTCCGCCGTGGCACATTCCTTCACCAGCTTTACCCAGGAAGTGCCGAAGAAGCTGGCTCCCTGCGCGCGGACGGGGATATAACGCTCCGGCGAGATATAGAGTGTCACCAGCGGCCTGGCTTTATCCCTGTCCTCCAGCTCGCTTTTGGAATAGCCCGCCACCGCGATTTCCGTAACGCTGACCGGAATGATGCCGTCCGCCATTCTGGCCTGCACGTCAAAGCGCATATCGCTGCGGCGGCGGCCATCATACATCGGCAGGGTAAAATTTTTCCCGGCGATGTCCGGAACGCCCTTGGTGAGTTTTATCAACCGCTCACGCGCGGCGAGCACCAGTGCCAGCGGATCAAGCGCGCCCTTCTTCTGCGTGGCGGATACTTTGGCGCGTTTACCGGGGTTTTCAGGCGGGGTATTGATTTCCGCCGCGATCCTGTTTCCCTCCGCATTATAATGCAGCTTTATATCCCGCGCTTTTTTCTTGAGCTTGAACGCGGTGTGATAGCGCACGGGCTTATAACTCTCCGCCCCGGTATAATGCAGCCGCGCACGCGTATCGCTGGCATAGCCCCCAGCGAGCGAGGCGATGCTCCCGGTGCGGATGACCACGCACATCTCGGCGGCGTTGGGATCACCTTTCGCGGGATTAAGGCTCACCTGGAAATCGGCGATATGAATGTCGTTCCATGTCACCTCATAATAAAGCCCCAGATTTAAGGGCGCATCTTCCGCACGGCCATCCGCCATGCCGGAAAACACCAGCGCGGAACATACTATCACTGCGAACACGAGCCTGAACATCGTTTGACCCTACCCTATTCCACAGCATAGGTAAAGAAAACGATGCTGCTCCGCCCCCGCCTGCGGGGGAGGCAGTAAATCCGAGCGAGTTTACTCGCCGGATTTGCGGAGGGGGTTGCTTTGGTTCCGGCAGCAAGTGCCCTCACCGGATTTCTTAGGGCTTCACGATGTTCGCCAAACGAAATCCTCCTCTCCCGCACACGGGAGAGGGAAGAACGTGGCGTTCCCGGCAAAAATTGCCTGTCGGTGATAAAAATTGCCGGATTTTTCCTACATCCACGCCGGGGCTGCAATTCATGTTTTCTTATATATCAGTATGTTAACTGCATGATAGCACAATGGCACGGTTCCTGCGTCATCTCTTGGGCGGGGAGTATGCCCGGCAGGAATAACAGGAAGCAAAACGCAGATGACTAACGCAATAACATCGCTGGTGAATATGCAGAGTCCGGCTTCGATCGCCGGAGGCGCGGGAGTTCCGCTTGCCTCTGCTTCCGGCGCGGCTGCTTCCTGCGCGCCTGCGGATAGTGCTTCGTTTGTTTCCGTCCTCACCTCCTTAAGTGCGGGCGGTGTTGTCGGCCAGAACACAGACTTCCTCCAGCAACTCACCGCACTGGCTCAGGGACAGGATCAGAACACCGCCGCTGATAGTTTAGCCGCGCAATCCGCCACGGATGCCGCCGCCCTGGCTTCCGGCACTAATACCTCCCAATCCGCCGACCTTATGGCGACACTGATGGCACTCCGGCTGGAAACAGCCGCTGCCGACACTCCGTCCCCGCAAGGCGCGGATACGTCCGCCGCTTCATCCCAGGTGCAGGGCTTATTCGGCACGAAAGGTCTTGCAGATGACCAGCCGATACAATCCCTGATGGCGCGTATCCCGGTTGCGGTAGTGGCTGACCCATCCGCCACGCCACAACCGCAATCCATCACTCCGGAAGCTGACGGCGCGGCGCAGGCACAGGCTCCAGGTACAGTGGAAGAGAAAGTCGCCGTTCTGCTTCAGGCGGGCAGTGCCACATCGCTGCTCGGCGATAACAGCGGCCAGAAAACGGATACGGCGCAGCAGCACCCGCTGCTTGCCATCGCACAGCGCACGAACCCGGATGCGCTCAGCCTCTCCCCGGTATCGGATATGGGAGGCGGCGATTCCACAGGCGGCCAGGATCAGGGCGCGGCGGGCATGGGCGCACAGCCGCAACTGTTCAGCGCGTTCCACCCCGCGACCAGCGCATTTCTGTTCGGCCAGCAGATGGGCGCGGATTCGGATAACGATAACAGCAACGCGCAGCCCGGTATCGCCCCGGTGGGTTCCGGCCACAGCCACCTCGGCAGCCAGCAGATTTTCTCCACGCAGGGCATGATGCAGGCCGCCCTTCCCGCGCAGGTGGATACCTCGCTTCTGCCCGGTACGCCGATGGATCAGGTGAATGTGCGCATCGCCCAGGCGGTGAAAAACGGTGACAGCAAAATTGACATCCAGCTCCATCCGGATAACCTGGGCAGAATCCAGGTGCAGATTGACCTCTCGATACACGGCAAGGCCAATATCTCCATCATCGCCGACCGCACGGAAACCCTGAATGCACTGAAAAGCGATGCTAGCGGCCTGACACAGGCACTCAACGACGCGGGCATCAAAACCGATACGGGCAGCCTGCAGTTCGCCCAGCGCGATCCCTCCGGTGCGTTCGCCTTTTTCCAGCAGAACGGCGACGGCAGCAGCAACTATCCCTATCTTACCCCCGTCACAGGCAATAACGCCGCCCTCCCCGCTGCGGATAATGCGCTCTATCGCGTGTATAACAGCGACCGCGTACTGGATATTGTAGCGTAGCGAAAATAACAGGAGAGAACCAATGACAGCAGCACCTTCAGTGATAACCCCCAAGACGACGCTGCCCGCATCGTCATCCCTCGCATCCACCAGCGGCGGAGCGGCGGCGGCCACAGCGAAACTTGATACCAACACTTCCGCTGCGCAATTCAGCAGCGATCTCAACAGCTTCCTTAAACTGTTCGTTACGCAGCTTAAGAACCAGGATCCTCTTTCGCCGATGGATTCCGGGCAATTCACCCAGCAAATCGCCAGTATGTCGCAGGTGGAACAGTCCATCAACTCCAACAAAAAACTCGATACGCTTATTTCTCAGGGCAGCGCGAAAGATACCAGCACACTGGTATCTTTCCTCGGAAAAGAAGTGGAATTCGAGGGGAACGACATTACGCTTGAAGCGGGAAAAAATATCAGCGTGGCGTATAATCTGGACGCGGCGAACCCGCCGAAACAAACCTTTATCACCGTCAAAAAGGAAGACGGGACGATTGTTTTCAACGGCGTGGGCACGGTCAAGCCGGGCTTCAACATCGTGACGTGGGACGGAACGGATAACAGCGGCGCGGAAGCTCCCGCAGGGCCATATCAGGTATTCGTCACCGGCACGGACGGAAGCGGTGCGCTCACCAACATTACCCCGCAGGTAAGCGGGAAAGTCACGGGCATTGACCTCGGCTCCGCCACGCCTACCGTTATTGTCAACGGCATCGAGCTTCCGCTCGATAAGGTAAAATTCCTGAACGAGGCCGCTGCGATCGTCCCCGCTTCCACAACAACCACATCAACTCTCTAAGGAGAATGCCACCATGTCCCTTACCAGTGCTCTTTTTTCCGGCGTATCGGGTCTGAATTCGCAGAGTTCCGTGCTCGGTACAATCGGCGACAACATCGCCAACGTCAGCACCGTGGGCTTCAAGGCAGGCAGCACCTCCTTCGCCTCGCTCGTCACGGGCGCGGGAACAAGCACCGCCGGTTCTGGCGTAACCGCCAGCACCCGCCTCGCCGTTGACCAGCAGGGGCTGATCCAGAGCACGGGTATCGCCACCGACATCGCCATTTCCGGACAGGGCTTCTTCGTGGTGAAGGATAACCCCGCACCGGGGCAAGGCACGTTCCTTTACACCCGCGCGGGTTCCTTCCGGCAGGATCAGGAGGGCAACTTCATCAATTCTTCCGGCTACGTGCTGCAGGGCTACAAGCTGGATGCCGAAGGCGGCCTTCCCGCCGCCAGCACACTGCTTACCTCGCTTTCCACGGTGAACACGCGCGACATTAACGGCCTTGCTGTTGCTACCACCAGCATCTCTCTCGGCCTGAATCTGGATGCCAGCCAGACCATCCTCACCGGCGCGGGGGATGCCCTCAAGCCTGTTTCCACCCTGAATACCGGCGTAGGATTAAGCGACGTTCTTGCACCTACCACCGGGGAACTTGAAGATGGCGATGCCATAGACATCACCCTGGGCGACCTCACGGCGTATAGTTTCCAGTATGGCGGCCTCGCCTCCTCGGATGCTATCAGCACCACTATTCTCGGTGCAGCCACCAGTTCCGGCAAGTTTGCCTTGCTCAGCGGCGCGGGCGGCACGGGTCTTCATGATGGTGACGGCTTCAGTATCACCACCGCATCCGGCGGTACAAAGACCTTCACCTATAACTTCGCCAATGCGGATGAAACGCTTGGAACCTTCAACAGCCTGGATACACTTGCGGCGACGATTGATGCCTCGCCGGGCTTAAGCGCGCGCGTCGCTTCGGATGGAAAACTTTATATCGCGCCGGACGATGCCACCCAGGCCATGACCATAGCAAACCTTGCAAATACGGGGCATTTAACCAGCCTCATCGCGGAACTTGGCGCAACTTTCATCTCTACCACCGCGCAGGCTGACCGCTTTGCCTCGC
The DNA here is from genome assembly GCA_023269645.1 of Alphaproteobacteria bacterium. Taxonomy (GTDB): domain Bacteria; phylum Pseudomonadota; class Alphaproteobacteria; order Rickettsiales; family UBA8987; genus JAHFPR01. The sequence goes on from JAHFPR010000018.1 coordinate 12,284, forward strand.
TGCAAGGGCTGAAAGAGCTGGTGAATGAAAAAGCGGGCATCACGGCCACCAGTGAAAGTGACGCGAGCGATGCTTCTCTGTCAATCACGGTGGATGATCCGCTGCAGACTGTCCTGTTCCAGGATCACACGGGGAACGGAGGCGTATTGCTTGCCGAGTTCGGCTTTCCGGCGCAAACGGCTGTGAACGTCGCAGCGGGGAATCTTACCACACCGCTGGATGCCATCTACGATACCACCGTCGGGCGCGATATGGCCTCCGGCGACATCACCCCCGCCTTCAGCCGCAATATCCGCGTGTTCGACGGCCAGGGCAACGGGCACGATCTCATCATCAGCTTCGCTAAATCGGCCAATAATACCTGGCTGGTGGAAATGTATGCCAGCAACCTGAGCGATGTCACCGTCACCAACAGCGACGGCCTGCTGGCCTCCGGCACGATCCGCTTCAACGGCGACGGCAGCCTGCGCCAGGTAAGTTCCTCCCTGACCACCCCCCTGCCCATCACCTGGACAAACGGCACGGGAACCAGCGAAATCGCGCTTGAACTCGGCACGGCGGGGCAGCCTTTGGGCACGGAGGGCGCAACCACCATCGGCCTCACGAACGGCCTTAGCCAGTTCGCAGGAACCTACAACGTGCAGTTCGCCAACCAGAACGGCTCCGGTTCCGGCTTGCTGAGTTCCATCGAAATCAACGACAAGGGCTTCGTGATTGCGAACTTCACCAACGGGCAGTCGCGCAACGTGTTCCAGATTCCGCTGGCCTCCTTCCCCAATCCCAACGGCCTCTCGCCCAAAGCCGGCAACGCCTTCTCCTCAAGCGACGGTTCCGGTACATTCAGCCTTGCGCTGCCGGGCGGTTCGGGCGTGGGGGTGATCTCCACCTCGGCACTCGAAAGTGCGAATACCGACCTCGCCACCGAGCTGACCAAGATGATCGTGTCCCAGCGCGCCTTCCAGGCCAACACCAAGATCATCACCACCATCAACCAGCTGCTGGACGACTTGAACAGGGTATCGTAAGGAATTTTAGCCTCCGCCGCCGTCTGTAGTATGGCGTAACCCCTCTCCTCCCCCGCTTGCGGGGGAGGCAGAAAATCCGAGCCGTGCCGTAGCGCAAGCGAAGGCAGGCCGGATTTGTGGAGGGGGTTGCTTTCGCGGCAAGCAGGAACCCCCTACGGATTTCGTAAACTCACTACGTTCGCTAACGAAATTCTCCTCCCCCGCAAGCGGTGGAGGAGAAAAAAGGAAAACGCCTCACACCGCCTTCTGCTTCTTCGCCTTCTGCTTCTTCGGATATTTCCGCTCCACATATTCCGCCACAATAGTCTGAAACTCCTCCGCGATGCCTGTGCCGCGCAGGGTCATGGCTTTTTCGCCGTCAATGAACACTGGCGCAGCGGGGGATTCTCCCGTGCCCGGCAGGCTGATGCCGATATTCGCGTGCTTGCTTTCGCCGGGGCCGTTCACGATGCAGCCCATCACCGCCACATCCATCGTTTCCACGCCCTCGTAGGTTTTGCTCCATACCGGCATCTGCGCCTTCAGGTAATTCTGGATTTTATCGGCAAGGTCCTGGAAGAACGTGCTGGTAGTACGCCCACAGCCGGGGCAGGCCGTCACCTGCGGGGTAAAGGAGCGCAGCCCCAGCGATTGCAGCACCTGGCGGCAGGTTTCCACCTCCAGCGTGCGTGATTCGCCGGGGCGCGGCGTGAGCGATGCGCGGATGGTATCGCCGATGCCCTCCTGCAATAAAATACTGAGCGCAGCCGTAGTTGCAATAATCCCCTTCTCGCCGATGCCCGCCTCGGTCAATCCCACGTGCAGCGCATAGTGCGATTGCTCCGCCAGCGCGCGGTAAACCGCCACCACATCCTGCACCCGGCTCACCTTGCAGGAAATCACGATTTTATCCACCGGGAGGCCGATTTCCTCCGCCTTCCGCGCGCTGGTAAGTGCCGATAAAACCAATGCCTCGCGCAACACTTCGTTCGCGTCTTTCGGCGTGGTGCTTTTGGAATTCGCGTCCATCATCCCGGTCGCCAGATCCTGATCCAGGCTGCCCCAGTTCACGCCGATGCGCACCGGCTTATTATATTGAATCGCGGCTTCCACCATCTGCTCGAACTGCTTGTCGCGCTTCTGCCCGAACCCGACATTGCCGGGATTGATGCGGAATTTCGCCAGTGCCTTCGCCATCTCCGGATATTTCGCCAGCAGCGTGTGGCCGTTATAATGAAAATCCCCCACGATGGGCACTTTACAGCCGCGCTTCTCCAGAATCTCGCATATCGCGGGAACCTGTTTCGCGGCATTCTCCGTATTCACCGTCACGCGCACGATTTCCGAACCCGCCTCCGCCAGTGCAATCACCTGCGCCGCAGTGCCGATAGGGTCAGCAGTATCCGTATTCGTCATGGATTGCACCACGACAGGCGCGCCCCCGCCCATCGGCATTTGGCCGATCATGACTTTATGGGTTGTGTGTTTTTTCATCGTAAACCCTACTGCACCGCCGTGTTCGCCAGCAGCTTGTTCCGATCCAGCACGAGGCCACCCTGCTGCTTCTCAAGATTTTCGAGTGAGGCCACCGGATCGCCCTCCACATACACTTCAATGGCATTTTCCGGCACGGTGCGCACGATCACCTGCCCCTGCTCCGGCGCGAAATAGGTATCGCCGGGCTGCATCGCCCGTTCCTCCAGCACTTTGCCCTGCATATCGAGCACCGTCATCTGGGCGGGGATGCTCACCACCACGGTAATATCCGAAGCCGGATTGCTGAACACCTCCACCACTTTGCGCTCATGGGGGCTTGTCGGCAAAGGTTTGGGGCGGGTGTCGCCCTGCCACAGCACATAAATCGCCACGCAGGCCACTATGGAAAAAACCACAATCCATCGGCTGGGCTTAAGCGATGTCCGGTAGGGTTCCGGAGCCATGCGCGCCGCCAATGCTTCATGTTCCTTTTCAACCGCAGGAACTCCCTCCAGCTCCTTGATGAGCACAGCGGCATCCAGCCCCAGAAACTCCGCGTAGGTTTTGAGGTAGGCACGCTGGTAGATGCCCGCCGGGAGTTTGTCGAAATTTCCGGCCTCCATCGCCTCAAGGAATTCCTCCTTGATCTTGGTGGCCTCCACCACCGTGCCGAGCTTGAATTTCCGGCTTTTCCTGGCGTTTCTGAGCACGGCACTGATATGCTCCGCGCCCTGGTGCGCCTCTGCCATTTCTTCTTCCACCATATGCCATTACCCCAAAAACCTGACCGATTCTGCATGAAGAACAGCACTATAAAGCGTTCTGCCGTGCGGTCAAGCAGAGGTTGGTGCTACAGCACAGGGCTATACAACCGTTAAGGACTGTTCCATCCGCCCCCTCCTCCCCCACACGCGGTGGAGGGGAAAATGATGCCCCTCCTCCCCCGCCTGCGGGGGAGGCAGAAAATCCGAGCGAGTTTACTCGCCGGATTTGCGGTGGGGGTATGCTCTCGCGGCAAGAAATACCCCCTCCGGATTTCGTAAACTCACTGCGTTCGCTAACCAAATCCTCTTCCCCCACACGCGGTGGAGGGGAAACAGAACGGAACAAACCTGACTTTCATGTTGACAAGCTCCGCCATTTGAAAAATTATCGGAGCAGTGATGTGTTCGGTATGCTTCCTTCCCTTGCCTGCAGCTTCAATCCAACCCGATAAAGACGAGGCCATGTCCGAAAAATATAGTCCATTCCTTGCGCTTGTGATGCTCTGCGCGCTGCTGCTCGCCATGCCTTCTCCTGCAGCAGGCCAGGCCGTGGGCGGGGAAACGCTTACTCCGCCGCTGCAGGAGAAAACGGGTGGGCAAAGCTATGGCGAGCCATGCTCCCACACTCCTACCAACGATGATGATCTGGCCGCGTGCCGCGTGGTGAATATCCTGGCCTCCACCGATCACCCGTTGAATTTTGAGCAGGCGCAGTTGCTGGTTAAGGAATATAGCAAATTGCGGGATCTCCAGTTTCAGGTGCTTGCCGGAAAATTTGATCTGGACGACGCAAGAATGCAGGTGGCGGAAAGCGATAAAGTCTGCCTCAAGCTCCTGAATAAAACCTGCTTTGAAGTATTCAGTGCCCAGAAAGTGGCGGAAACAAAAGAAGCGGAAGCAAAAAAACTGGAAGAAGCAAAAGCGGCGGCGAAGAAACCTTAACCCTTCAACGCCGCCCGCGCGCGCGCGCAGTGTTTCCGCGCTTTCTTTTTCCGTGCAAGCAGCCCGTAACACGCCGCCTTGCAGCAGGATTCCAGCAGTATCTTCGCTTGCAGCAACCGGGCAGCGCGCGCGCCCCGAT
>JAHFPR010000131.1 GCA_023269645.1 Alphaproteobacteria bacterium
TCGACCATCACGCGGGCAATGACTGGCTTAATGATTTCAGTGCCTCGCAGGTTAACGGTTTTACCCCGCCGGAATTGCTCCTTGCTCCCGTTTCTCCGGAGGAATCCGGCGCATCACTGGCCTGGAAACATTATCACGAAAACGCACCGGAGCCAGACATTATCGCATGGGTGCACCGCATGGATCCCCCGGTGGCACTGGAAACGCAACGGGATTTCGCCGTGGCCGCCTATATTGATTCCTTCCCGATGCGCACCCCCGCCGAGGCGTTCGCCGCGCTTGATACACTCAGCAAAATGAGTACGGAAGAAATGGCGGAACTGGGCGAACCCCTGCGCGCGACAGATGTGGCGAGGACGAATGCCCTCCTGAAAGATGCGAAATTCGCGCAGGTGCAGCTTCTCCCCGGAACGGAGGAAGCCAGCGTACTCATCATAGAGGCCGATATACGCACACTGGGGCGGCAGGGAGCGGAAATGCTGCGCGAGGCGGGGGAGGAACTCTCCATCCCCAGAGGCATTGCAATGGCCGCGCATGAACGGGATGACGGCAGCGTCTATCTCAGCATTAAAACGGATGATGCCCTCCATGCCGGGCACATCGCCGAGCATCTGGGCAGAACCCACGGGTTTGGCGGCGGCGGCCACGCTACGGATGGCGCGGCGCAATTCGGCCAGGGGCAATTCGGGAACGCCGTGCGCATTCCCACGCTGGAGGAAATGGAAATAGGGAATATCCCGATGCCCCAGATGCCGCCGGAAGGTTTCGCCGAGCGGGTGCAGTCTTCCAGGGCGCGCACGGCGCACCATCACCATCATTAATCCACCTCCTTTCTTCGGTGCAGTTCCTGCCCGATTTCATCCATTTCGATGCGTTCGCGGCGTTTTCCCTCATCTTCTGCCGCTTTCTTTTTAATATCGAGCAATATCTCATACCGTTTCAACTCCTGGAACGCCTCGGCGATTTTCTCCATCATCGCCTCCGCCTGCGCTTCCAGTACCGCGACGAACCTGTCCAGATTCTCCTGCTTGATGCGGATATTCATCGCAAAATTGCTGTAGGCATATTGCGTTTCCGGCATCAGCGCGAAGGTTTCCTGTTCCTGCCGGAGCGCATCGTGCAGCGCGCGCTTTTCCGCAAGCAATTCTTCCTTCTTATCCAGAATCACATTGAGATCATGCCGCAGATCATCCATCTGCCGCCGGGAAAGTTTGATGAGGGTGGTGAGTGTTTTGGTCATAAGATTCTTCTGTCATTCTGAGCGCAGCGAAGAATCTCCCACCGCATGAGTCCTTCGCGGAGTTTATCCCGGCGCAGGCCGGGACTCAGGATGACAATCATGTTTTCCTCCCGCTCAACACGGGGATTTCCTGCGCGTTTCTGGGGGGCGGGGCAGCACCTTCTTTCCCCTCCATAATCCGCTGAAGCCGGGCATAGCCTTCCGCCAGTGTGCTGGATTCATCTCCACGCTGCTGCAGGAACGCCTCGATTTTCGGATAGTAGAGCATCGCCTCATCCACCCCGGCATCGGAGCCTTTGCGATATGCCCCCAGGCGGATCATCTCCGCCATATTCTCATAAGTGGAGAGCATCTGGCGAGCACGGTTGATGAGTGTATTTTCCGCGTCGCTGTTGCATTTCGGCAGGGTACGCGAAACGCTCCGCAGCACGTTGATGGCCGGATAGCGTCCGCGCTCGGCTATCGCCCGATCCAGCACGATGTGCCCGTCCAGAATCCCGCGCACCGCATCCGAAATCGGCTCGTTATGGTCGTCGCCCTCCACCAGCACGGTGAACAGCCCGGTGATGGAACCTTTCGCCGTCCCCGGCCCGGCGCGCTCCAGTAACTTCGGCATCTCCACGAACACGGTGGGCGTATAGCCTTTAGTAGCTGGCGGCTCGCCCGCCGAAAGCCCGATTTCCCGCTGCGCCATTGCAAAGCGGGTCACGGAATCCATCAGGCAGAGCACATCCTTGCCCTGGTCGCGGAAGAACTCGGCGATGGTCATAGTGAGGTAGGCCGCCTGCCGCCGCATCAGCGCAGATTCATCCGAAGTTGCGGCCACGATGACGGCCTTCTTGATGCCCTCCTCACCCAGATATTCATGGATGAATTCATGCAGTTCGCGCCCACGTTCGCCGATGAGTCCGATCACCTTGATTTCCGCCGTGGAATATTTGGTAAGCATCGAAACCAGCAGCGATTTCCCGATGCCGGAACCCGCGAATATCCCCATGCGCTGCCCCTTGCAGCAGGTGAGGAACGTGTTGATCGCCCGCACACCGAGATCAATTTTCCCCTCCACCCGGTTGCGTTTGGAGGCAGGCGGCGGCGCGGCCTTCAGCGCATAGGGAACATCGCCGCGCTTGAGCGTTCCCTTTCCATCCATTTCATGACCCAAGGCATTGATAATCCTTCCTTTCCATGAAATATCGGGATAAATGACCGAGGCCGCGCTCTCCAGCTTCACCTTGCAGCCCACCCCGATGCCCTCCACCCCTGTGAACGGCATCAGCATCGCGGTTCCTTCTTGTAATCCAACCACTTCGGTGAGTATCTCGCGCCCGTCCCGCGCCACGATGACGCACCGGGAGCCAACTGAAAGCGCATGGTGCAGCCCGGAACACTCTATCAGCAACCCCTGCACCCTGTTCACCCGCCCGAACACCTCTGCCAGCCGCAGAGCTTCAATGCCAGTAATAGCCTGATCTATAGTGTTTTTCACGCAGAACCTTCCCCAAAATGCGAACTTTCGTCATTAACCAGTGATTAATTTATAGACAAACGCTAAAAAATACCATAGAAACCTTTAACGATTTGTGAATACCTTTATTTTTCTTAAATGCTTATATAATGCTTGCATTTACCTTAAGATGTGTTAATCTTTGATTAACGGATAGAAAAAGTTATAGATAGTGGAGATTACCCATGCGCATTCTGTTGGTAGAAGATGATCCCTCAACGGCACGTTCGATAGAACTGGCACTGGCCGCAGAAGGCATTGTGTGCGATACCGCCGCGCTCGGCGAAGAAGGCCTGGAACTCGGCCAGATTTACGATTACGACATCATCATCCTTGATATGATGCTTCCGGATATTGACGGATTTGAGGTGCTGCGCCGCTTCCGCGCGAACAACATCAAAACACCTATCCTGATTCTCTCCGCCCTCACGGGTTCGGATAGCAAGGTGCGCGGCCTCGGCATCGGCGCGGATGATTACGTCACCAAGCCGTTCAATCGCGGTGAACTGGTGGCGCGCATCCAGGCGATTGTGCGCCGCTCCAAGGGGCATTCGGAATCCACCGTTCGCGTCGGCAAGATTGAGCTGCGGATTGATGAACGCTCCGTGCTTGTGGCTGACAAGCCGCTGCATCTCACCAGCAAGGAATACAGCATTCTGGAACTGCTCGCGCTCCGCAAGGGCACACCGATCAAAAAGGAAATGTTCCTCACGCATCTTTATGGCGGCATTGACGAGCCGGAACTCAAGATCATTGACGTATTCATCTGCAAGCTGCGCAAAAAGCTGCAGGAAGCCTCCGGCGGCGAGAATTACATTGAAACCATCTGGGGGCGCGGTTATGTGCTGCGCGATCCGGAGGAACCCACCGGTGCTGACCTGAAGAAAGCCGAACTCGAAAAAGCTGGCTGATATTCCGTTGACGCTTGGCTTTCAGAGAGATTTCCTGTGATTCAGCCCACCGAAAAACCGAGGGTCGTCGCTGTTATTGAAGATTCTGAGGTCTGGCAAAACATCTATCGGAATCTGCACGATGCGCGCACGGAAATCCATGTGTTCGGTACGCATCCGGAAGCAGCCGAGTGGTTGGCGTCGCACAAAGCAGATATGGTTATCTCGGACAATCGGATTGCGGGGCAATCCTTCACCGGGTGCGAATGGGTACAACAATTTCGTGAGGACGATACACATACCCCCGTTATCGTTGCCAGCACACACATGGGCGGTGTAGAGAAAGCCAGAGCGTTGGCAGCGGGTGCTCAAGACATTATTAGTAAAATGGATAGCACTTCCGCCACACTTCGCGCACTGATAGACGAGTGGGCGGGAAAGGATGTTGCGCTTCAGCAGGGCGTGTCGAAAGGCGGCATATCGAGATAAGTAAAGAGCAAAAGAACCGAACTCGAAAAAGCCGGTTGATTTTTTAGTGCCGGGTGCTGAGAGTTTGGAGTTGAGTAATAAAAACAACTCGTGTATTACTCTCCGGGTATTCAACTTCCAACCCTGCGCACCCGCTTCTGTATGAAACGCTTATACCTGCTCCGCCATTCCAAAGCCGGGCACGCCGGCAAAAAAATACTGGATGACCAGGATCGCCCTGTCACGGACAAGGGTATTGAGCTTTGCATCCATATCGCCGAACAAATTAAAAAAATTGATCCCTTTCCGCAACTGATACTCTGCTCCCCCGCATTGCGCGCAAAGCAGACTTCAGATCTTCTCCTGCGCCAGATGGAAAAGAAAGTCCGCGTACAGATGGAAAGCGGGCTTTACCTCGCCGAGCCGGAGGATCTCTTTGAGATATTACGGGAAACGGACGATGCCATCTCCTCCCTGATGGTTATCGGACATAATCCTGGGCTTCAGGAGTTCGCCATCCTACTTTCCGGCAAAGGAAATAAAAAGAAATTCCGTCAGATGCGCAATAATTTCCCGCCGCCCTCGATGGCCACTCTCGACATCCATATCAACGAATGGGCAGAGATGGAAGAACGCTGCGGGGAATTGCTGGATTTTATCGTCGGCAAAGCTATCTCCACCGCCAAAAGGAAAGCGGCGTAAAGAATATTGCTATGGTTTTCCGTCATTCCCCGAATTTTTGTGAAGCAAGAATTATAGGGGCATCCATACTGTCACAAGGCTATGGATCGCCCTGTAATCGCTTTGCGATTCGGGCGATGACGATATTCACCTATTCCCCTTTCTCCAACACTTCCCGAACCAGAGGAACGGTAATGGTGCGTTGCGTCTCCAGCGCGCGGCGGTCTATCGCCTCCACAATTCCCCACGCTGCCGCGAACGAACGCGCAATCCTCGGCACAAGATATTCCACCACTTCCCTTTCCACGCGCAATTGCCTGTCCGAAAAATACTTGGTCATCACTGCGGCAAGCAGCGCGTCATCCGGTTCGCGCATCGCCGACGCCGGACAGGATTGCAACCGCGAGAGTATATCCGGCAACGTGAATCCCAGTACTCCCGGAGGCGCATCGGCAGTGCACAACAGGAACCCGCCCGCCTCCTTCGTACCATTATAGAGATGCAACAGCGCGGCCTGATCCCGCACCGCGCGCAGATTTTCCAGGATATAGCATTGTTTGCCGGAGAGATTTTCCGGATGCAGCGACGCGGCATTCAGCGTTACCGCCCCGGTATGCTCCTGCCATAGCCGCGCAAGATGCGTTTTTCCGCAACCGGGAGAGCCATAAATTATCAGGCAATGTGATGGCCATTCCGGCCATTGCTCCACCCAGGAAAACGCCTCCCGGTTTGCCTCCGACACCACAAAATTCTCGCGCGAAAGCACGGGTTCCTGGGGAAGCTGTAAAGGGAACTGGGACATAGTCATAGACTACTATTTTACCTTTCTTCGGGCTACCTTCTGCCCAAGATGCAGCGAGCTTTTCAGATATTCCGCAATCAGGAATCGGATAAGCACACCCGTCACCGCCGTCACCGGAACCGCGATTACCAGCCCCACGAAACCAAGCAGCGATCCGCATACCAGCAGCCCGAAAATAAGCCATACCGCGTGCAGGTGCACATTTTTCCCCACCAGCCACGGAGTCAGCAGATTGCCCTCCGCAATCCTGCCGACGGCGAAAATGGCGCAAATGGTAAGCATGATCGTGGGATCGC
>JAHFPR010000132.1 GCA_023269645.1 Alphaproteobacteria bacterium
CTGGCAGAAGGCAGAGGTGCGGCTCGCTCCGCTTGAGAAAGAACTCACGAAACTGCGGCAAGAGGATGCCACGCTTGCTGATGCCACGCAAAAGCTCGGTATCCTGGAGGAAAAAATGAAGCTCCTCGCCGCGCAGCATGAGAAAGAAGTGAAAATGCTGCAGGAGCAGCAGCCCGCACAGTTCGAGCAGCTCGCCGCGAAAATCCTGGAAAGCAACAGTGCAAAACTGAACAAGGAGTCGGAAAAAAGCCTCGGCGCGCTGCTCAATCCGCTCCGGGAAAAACTCGGCGAATTCCACAAAAAAGTGGAGGACTCTTTCGGCGCGGAAGCGAAGGAACGCCACGCGCTCAAAAACGAAATCGCCAATATTGTCACCGCGCATGAAAAAATGCGCGTGGAAACCGAAAATCTCACCAATGCCTTACGCGGCAGCAACAAAATCCAGGGCAACTGGGGCGAGCACGTGCTCACGATGCTGCTGGAATCCTCCGGCCTGCGGGAGGGAACCGAGTTCATCACCCAGGGGCGGGATATGAAGCTCAAAAGCGAGGACGGGCAGCGTCTTCAGCCGGATGTTATCGTGCTTCTGCCGGAAAACAAGCACCTTATCATTGATTCCAAGGTATCGCTCACGCATTACGAACAGGTTGTCAACGCGGCGGATGAGGCCGCGCGCGCGCAGGCGATGGGGAGGTTTGTGGCCTCCGTGCGCGCCCACGTGAAGGGGCTTGCCGACAAAGACTATGCCAGTGCGGAGAAGCTCGGTACGCCGGATTTCGTGCTGATGTTCATGCCCATTGAAGGCGCGCACGCGCTGGCACTGCAATCGGACAGCGAACTGTTCCCCTACGCGTGGGACAGGAAAATCGCCATCGTTTCCCCCACCACGCTGATGCCGATTCTGAAAACCGTTTCTTCCCTCTGGCGACGTGCGAACCAGGATCGTAATTATCAGGAAATCGCGCGGCAGGGCGGAAATCTCTATGATAAATTCGTCACTTTTGTGGAGAGCATGGAGGAAATCGGGAAGCACCTGAAGCAGACGGAATCCTCCTACGATAAAGCGATGAACCGCCTCACCCACGGAACTGGCAACCTTATCGCCCGCGCGGAAAAGCTCCGGGAACTGGGTGCTAAAACCTCCAAAGCCCTTCCGGAGAAACTTCTTGCGGAAAAAAACGCGGAGGAACCGGAAAAAACGCCGCTGCGGGTGGTGGAAAACGCGGGGTAGGTGTCATCCTGAGCATCCTGAGTCCCGGCCTGCGCCGGAACTCAGGATGACAGCCCATCACTCCTTCTTCGCCTTCCACTGTTCCGCAAGCTGTTTTGCCTGCTGGGTGGCTGCGCCGGTCATATGGTTTTCGATAATGATGATGTTGCGTTGCGCATCTGCATCCCCCGCTTTTTCAGCCAGCAGATACCATTTATAGGCTTCAATCGCATTCTGTTCTACGCCCAGCCCCTTTGCATAGCGGTTGCCGATATTATACTGCGCTTCCGGCAGCCCCTGCTCCGCCGCACGCAGATACCATTTCGCCGCCTGCGTATCATTCTTATGTGTACCCGCACCCTTGGCGTACATATTCGCCACGTTGAACTGCGCCATCGCATGGCCGCCCTTGGCCGCATCCATATACCATTTCGCCGCACGGGAATAATCCACTGCCACCCCTACACCCTGCTCAAACATCACGCCGAGATCGTATCTGGCTTCGTTCTGCCCCTTTATCCCCGCGCGTTTATACCACAGCACCGCAGTGCCATAATCCTGAGTCACCTGGTCGCCCCAGCCCCAGTAATACATATCGCCGAGCATTTTCTGTGCATCGCGGTTGCCTTTCTGGGCGAGGGGATCGCACAGCCTGAACGCCTCAGGTTTTTGATCGGTATAGGCATTCCGGCAGGCATCCATCACCCCCTCGGCATGGGCGGGCATGGCACAGAAAATCATCGCTGCTATAAGAAATATCCGCATCATGCTGCCACTTTAATGCACTGCGGGAAGGCAAACCAGAAAAATCTTCCCTCTCCGGCAAAAACCGCCTTCCCAACCGCCCTGAAATACTTTACCTTCGTTCCAGGATCGGCGTTGTCGGTTCCGGGTCTTAGAAAAGCCCTTACATAACGGTTGGCATCAGTCGTTATTGATGTCGTCTCTCGGCCTTTTGGTCGGGTTGACGGCGCATATACAACAGGCTTCGGTCAAAAACGCCGTGGCTGTTTATGTACAGCTTTTCTAACAACCCGATACCACCGAGATTCACGTTTCGGTGGTTTTGTTTTAGCAAAACATCGGGTGTTTATGGGGCTGCGTCGCCATATAAGGATTTGCCTGTGCCAGACGTTGGGGCTTTTCCTTATTCTCATCAGCCCGCTGATGCTGATCGCTGCCAAGATTCTTGAATGCGTAAAACAAAAAATCCGCCGCGAATAAAATTTGTTCCGGAACATGAAGTACCACTTGCCAAAATATGCGGATAGTGTAAAAACCCGTGCAGGGATACCGCTATGACGCAAAAGAAAAAAACACCGCAACGCAAATCTTCGGGCACGGAAAAATCCACCCCGAAGGCCGCCGTTTCCGTAGCGAAGAAAACCGCATCCGGCACGGCTTCCGCCACTGTGGGAAGCCTTACGGTGGAAGGGGTTTCTGTGGCTATGGCGTCCACGCAGGATGCCGCGCCGCAATGCCCGACCCGCCGGGATTTTATGGTGCTGGCCGCTGGCGCGGTGGGTGCTGCGGGCGCAGCCTGCACCGTCTGGCCGCTGGTTGATTCCATGAATCCGGCAGCGGACGTGCTGGCACTTTCCTCCACGGAAGTGGATATTTCCGCCATCGCGCCGGGGCAGATTATCACCGTGCTGTGGCGTGGCAAGCCGGTGTTCATCCGTCACCGCACACCGGAGGAAATCAAGGAAGCGAAGGAAGCTGATACCGCCGAACTGCGCGATCCGCAGAAAGATGCCGAGCGCGTAAAACCTGGGCATGAGGAATGGCTGGTGCTGGTGGGCGTATGTACGCATCTTGGCTGTGTTCCGATTGGCAACAAGGGGGAATACGAGGGCTGGTTCTGCCCGTGCCACGGCTCGCAATATGATACTTCAGGCCGCATCCGCAAAGGCCCCGCGCCACTGAATCTCGCTGTGCCGGAATATAGTTTCGTCAGCGATAAAATTATCAAGATTGGATAAATTATGAAACGTCATTGCGAGGAGCATAGCGACGAAGCAATCCAGTTTACCGCTCTGGATTGCTTCGCTGCGCTCGCGATGACAAAAAGAGCGATATAGCATGAGCAATACTCCGAAAACACCCCCCGTATTGCCCGACAATGCTTCACCGGTGCAGCGCGTAATAGCGTGGATAGAATACCGCCTGCCCATCTTCAGCATCATGAAGCACCAGGGCGAATACCGCACACCGAAAAACCTCAGCTACCTGTGGAGCTTCGGCTCCATCGCGGGTATTGCGCTGGTCATCCAGATCGTCACCGGGCTGTTCCTTTCGATGAACTACACGCCACAGAAAGACCTGGCGTTTGACAGTGTCGAGCACATCATGCGCGATGTGCGCTATGGCTGGCTGCTGCGCTATGTCCACGCGGTGGGTGCGTCCATGTTTTTCGTGGCGGTGTATGCCCATATCGCGCGCGGGCTGTATTACGGCTCCTATAAAAAGCCCCGTGAAATGCTGTGGTGGTTCGGTATCATTATTTTCCTCATCATGATGGCGACGGCCTTCCTCGGATATGTCCTGCCGTGGGGGCAGATGAGCTATTGGGGCGCGACTGTCATCACCAACCTGTTCTCCGCGTTCGATTCCATCATCAACGGGCTGGGAACGGCTATCGTCACGCTGCTGTGGGGCGGGTATTCCGTGGATAATCCCACGCTCAACCGCTTCTATTCGCTGCATTTCCTGCTGCCGTTCGTGCTGGTGGGGCTGGTGGTGGTGCATCTGGTGGCACTGCATATTCATGGCTCCAACAACCCCACGGGTGTGGATGTGAAGGACGAGAAGGATACCATTCCCTTCCATCCTTATTACACCATCAAGGATTTCGCGGGTTTCGGGGTGTTTTTCCTGATTTTCGCCTATCTGGTGTTCTTCGCGCCGAACTATCTGGGGCATTCAGATAACTATATCCCCGCGAACCCCCTGGTCACACCCGCGCATATCGTGCCGGAGTGGTATTTCCTGCCATTCTACGCGATTCTCCGCGCGATTCCGGACAAGCTCGCCGGGGTGCTGGCAATGTTCAGTTCCATCCTCATTCTGTTCGTGCTGCCGTGGCTGGATACGCATAAAGTAAAGAGTGGCCGCTACCGCCCGCTGTTCAAGAAATTCTACTGGCTGTTCATCCTGAGCGTGACCACACTCGGCTACCTCGGCGCACAGCCGGCAGAGGGCATTTACGTGATTCTTTCCCGCATCTGCGCGCTCTATTACTTCTCCTATTTCCTCGTGATTCTTCCGCTTCTCAGCAAGTTCGAGAAAGCGCGGCCATTGCCAGAATCCATCGCCGAGGATTACCGGAGGAAACATTAGATGAAACGCTTTCTGACAATACTGGGGTTGGCATTGTTCCTCCCCCTGCCCGCCTTGGCCAACAGCGAGCAGCGCGAACCGAAACAGATTCCCTGGCCTTACGAAGGCGTGGGTGGCACGTTCGATAAACAAGCCATCCAGCGCGGCTTTCAGGTGTATAAGGAGGTCTGCGCTTCCTGCCACAGCCTGAAACACGTAGCCTACCGCAACCTGATGAGCGTAGGTTTCTCCGAGGATGAAGTGAAGGCCATCGCCGCCGAGAAAACCGTGATTGACGGCTTCGACAAAACCGGGGAGCCGCAGGATCGCCCGGCCAAGCCCTCCGATCATATCGTGGGGCCGTTCAAGAACGAGCAGGAGGCGCGCAGCAGCAATAACGGCGCGCTGCCGCCGGATCTCTCACTCATCATCAAAGCACGCGAGGGTGGCGGGGATTATGTCTATTCCATCCTCACAGGCTTTACGGAAGTGCCGCCGGAGGAAGTACATATTGGCGAAAATATGCACTATAACCCCTATTTTCCCGGCAGGCAAATCGCCATGCCGCCGCCGCTGGCCTCGGATGGCCAGGTGGAATATGCGGATGGAACCCCGGCCACGGTAGACCAGATGGCGCGGGATGTCGTGCAGTTTCTGCAGTGGGCGGCTGAGCCGGAGATGGAAGAACGCAAGAGCATGGGGATTTCCGCACTGGTGTTTCTCGGCGCGTTCACCTTCCTGTTCTTCGCCGCCAAAAAGCGCATCTGGAAAGGTGTGGAGAAATAGGTTTCAGGAACAGGTTTCAGCGTCTGGATTTTTTAGGTTCAATCACCATTTGATTTTTCGGTACTATAGTCATTCCAGCCATCTTATCTTTGGAAAGACTGGCTGGAATGACGGAGTACTTAATTAAATGGTGATTGAACCTAACCGAAAACCACCACCGCCCACACCGCCGCAGCATTCACCAAGCTCACCAGCACCGCCGCGCTCGCAATATCCTTCGCGCGTTTGGAGAGCGGATGGCGTTCGCTGGAGATGCGCTCGACCGTGGTTTCAATCGCGCTGTTGAGCAATTCTACAATCAGCACCAGGAACAGGCTGAAAATCAGCAGCGCGCGCTCGCCGGAACTCACGTGCAGGAAAAAACTCACCGGCAGCATGATGGCGGCACATATCAGCTCCACCCGGAACGCGGATTCGGTTCTGAACGCCGCACACAATCCTTCCCATGAATAGCCGAACGCCTTGATGAGGCGCGTGATTTCACTGGTTTTCGGCTTCGGGTTTTCCATGCCTTACACCCTTGTGATATGAATCTCCACCGGAGGA